>JBJEDP010000276.1:0-18278 GCA_051872175.1 Candidatus Limisoma sp. | reverse complement strand
CAAATAAAGGTAAACATAACATCATTAAAAGAAAACGCCGCAGAAATTACTAAAATCGCGAAAAATCCATAAATTTGTCGATATATAATATTGTTCTTATCTAAAAATTATCACAAACGAATTGTTATGAAAAACAAGACATCGCTAATCAAGTCCGCCGCAGTCATTCCAAACCGCAAACTCGGCACCCGACGCCCGCAAAACTCCGCACCCGGCGCCCGCAAAACTCCGCACCCGGCGCAAGGCAAGCGAACACTCATACGCATTAGAGGGTGTATCAATCAACAGAATTTGATACACCCTCTAAAAAAGCACGCACAAAGCTGCTAAAAGTGGAGCAAAAGATGCGTTATATTTCTTTTAAGACACACCTATCTCTATACCAAGCGCCTTACAACGTTCGAGGAAGAAAGTAAAATCTGCCGGCTTATCGTTGGAAGTCGTTGGCCAATTGGAACAAATAAGGAATTCATTGTCGGCAACCTTAATAGCATCTTTTCTGCTGAAGTTTCCGAAAAAGCTAACCTTACCCTTGGCTTTCTTTTCTTGTTGATACTGTTCGAACGGCATAAATTTCTTGGTCATATTTTTAGTTACACGGAATGCTTCGCACAGTTCATCGAACGTGATTTGCGGGTGCGCCGAAATGTAGTCGCAAACAACATCGTTTACAAGTTTGGTCTTTTGGGTGTACTGTTTACCTTGGTAAACGTAATTGTTCAAATCGCGATTAAATTTATAGACTTTTTTCAGCGGACCATCAAAAGCCTTTAGATTTGTAACTGCCGAAAGCTCGAGAGTAGCCTGAATAATATTACCAAGATTTGTATCATCGTTGACTATGTCGGCTATTTTGTTTAGCAATCCCGACACCGAAAAAGCGCGATTGCTAAGATATGTCTCTTTTTGGCACATTCGGAATAGCACTTTTTCCCAATCCTCATCAAATTCTTCGACGGCATTGAGGCTTTCAGCTTCCTCAGCAGAAAGATGTCGCAACTTTAAGCGAGAGGCAATACGGTCGTTCCATTGTTTGAAATCCGGTTCTTCGGTGAGTTGATTATATATATAAGGATAGGCAATCTGCATGCACACTAATGAGAAGTTGAGTTGCTTCATCTGTATAGTATGAAGCGAGGCTTTCTCAGGCTGCATTTCATTGATGATTGAAATCAGAGCCAATGTGTTTGACAATCGTTTCAACGAGCGAGGATTAGAGCCTACCGACAAGCGAGCGATCTCCGACAGAGTTTCAGCAACGACAGAATCATTTAGTTCTTCCTCGGTGAAGAATTCGATTTTACGCAAGGCATCAACAAGGAAACTGTCGATAGAATAGGATGCCACAGGCATAGAGAATGGCAACTGTATAATTTTGTCGAAAAACGAGCGGAACTCGCGTTCGTTTTTGTCGGTCAATTCACCAAACTTTGGCTTTAAGCCTTTTATTACCACATCATAATCGATAGCGAGAATAAAGACACAGTGAGGCAAGTCGAAAATGTTTTTCAACAGTTCAAGGATTTCGACAGCCATCGGAGGGTCGATTCTATCGAGGTCGTCAATAAAGAAAATAAAGCCGACACGCGAACCATCGTGAGCAAGCGCATCGTCGATAAGTCGAGCAATTTCCGTTTTAAGTTGAAGTATGTCGGAAACCTCGCCTTCGCCGCTGAACAATTCATCTACGACGTCGCCTTCAATACCGGCAACTCCGGCAGCAACTTTTGTACCTACCGATGCTATTTTCTTGAACAAACCACCGATTTTCTTGCGACTTTCTTGCCACTTGTGCTCTGAAGGATTAAGCATACCTATTTGATTGATGATTCCTTCAAGAATACTCATAATGGCTTGATTCGGCGTTTTCATTAAAGAGTATTGCCAAGTGTTAAGCCAGACAGGCAAGTACAATGCTTTGTCGCAGTCGCACAAATTGTATCTTAATTGATTCATCAGCGAAGTCTTGCCCGAGCCCCACTCGCCTTGCAAAGCTATGGTTATGGGAGTGTCGGTAAGCTGTACATATTTGACCAAGGCATCTTGATAGACTTGTATACCAAACAAATCGTCCTGTCCGGCTTGACGAGGGACGTCAATAATACTCGATTTCATATACTATCTTTTATTTTTTCTTTCGCGAGCGATATTCGCTTTGCAACTTTCAATTTGTCGTTTTATCGACTCAATCGTGCGGTCGTGCGAAACAGCGTGGTCGATTTTCTGTTTGCGGTAAGAAGCCTTCGACGATGGCGTCGAGGCATTTTTTATATATCCGGCATACCTTTCATTATCCTTCTTTTTTGCCTCTTTTTCTTTAGCGAGACGAGCCCGAAGGTCTATCATTTGCTTTTTATAATATTCAAGACTCATATTATAACTATCAATTAATTACTAACATTGCTTCTATTTCTTTCTTACTATAACCAGCCTTCAAACCGAGAGGGATAAGGAATTCGCGTTCGTCATTCGACACTACACCATTCGACTTTGCGACCTCAACAAAATCACGGAATCGGCGCTTTGAGTCTTCCGGGCTAAGCGGCTGCTCATTCTGCGAAGGTTGCACACTCGATTGCGTCTTAGCCTCATCCGGCGCGCATTTCTTCACCAATCCGACAGCCGTAGCTATTTTCTTTCTGTGCTTGATTAGCAATTCAAGGCATAGCAACAAAGGACCCGGCAACGATACGAATTTTGCCACAATCAGAGCGATATCCAAAACTTTATCGAGGTCATTCTCCAAAAAATTGGCTATTGGATACACTATTCTTTTTTTATCGTTACTCATTTTCAGCGAAGTTTTGAAGTTGGTTGATGAAATTCACCAACGGAGCTACATCAATATTTTTCTCTTTGCCCACTTTTTCGATATCCGAGATTGTTTTTTGGAAATCAAAATTTTTTAGTAATGACTTAAGTTTAATTTCCAAGAACCTTACAAAATCATCTTTCCACTTCAACGTTGTTTCGGAAATAGCATTTCCTGCACGTTGTGCCATATCTACGGCTGATTGCTTCACAGTCTGCAGTGTTTCGCTCTCGGCAATAGACTGACGGACCGATTTTGCTGTTTCCGAAACATTTTTCGAAACGTCGTTAAACTTCTTGCGAGCGTCTTGAGCAACCTCGCCGGCAACTTTTGAGGCATCTTGAGCGACCTCACCAACAACCTTGCGAGCATCTTTAGCGACCTCGCCAACTGTTTTGCGTGCATCTTGAGTGGTATCAGCTACGAGCTCAGTAGCATCTTTAGCTGTATCAACAACTACTTCTGCATAGTCTTTAGCAATATCAACGACTATTTTTGACGTGCTTTTAGCCATCTCCGCAGTTGCTTTAGAAGCACCCTTAGCAGCCTCAGCGGTCGTCTTATACGCTTCTGAAGCAACTGATTTCAGAGAATTAGTAAACGACTTAAAAGAAACCATAGTGTTATCTATTGTCTGCTTTTCTGCATCTATTCCACCTCAAATTCCGTACGGCGGTTTGCATCAAGGTTTTCAGCATCCTTTGGTTCAGAACTACCTTTGCCAATGGCTGTAACGCGCAACTTATCAATGCCCGCGGAAACAAGATAATCGGCAGCCACTTGCGCTCTCTGTTCCGACAACTCTTGGTTATGGGTCTCGCTACCTTCTGCCGACGAATGTCCGATAATTCTTACTTTCAACGCCTCATTATCTTTTAACACTTGTACAAGTTCGTCAAGCACTTGTTTAGCAGCATCAGTAAGTTCTGCCGAGTTCTTTTGAAATTGAGCGGCATTAAAGTTTTGTTCAATTGTCTCCACTTTTGCGATGATAACCGTATCGACAGGTGCGGGAGCAACAGTATCGACAGGAGCGGCAACAACAGTAGCCTCAGTTTTGCCACTATTCAAAAACAAAAACGCTGCAATTGCGGCTAACAACAAAACAACGGCGATGATAATCCAAAGTAGCTTTTTCGATTTCGGTTTCGCCGTCGGCGCTACATAGCCGTTGAGATACTCAAGACGGAAACCGCCTTTTTCACCTGCAGCCACTTTAGAGAACTCAGCAACTGTAATGTCATACTCTTTTGCTTTTTCGACAATGCGCTGAAAACTTGCAGCAGTCCACATTGAGTTCATTGCCACCAACGTGCCATCGCCCATATGCAACAATTCGTCCGGCTCGCGGAAATACCCTTTCCAACCGTCATGTTCGTCTTTTGTCTCGTTTAGCACAAAATTTTCTTTCACGCCTTTGTCGGGCGATAGGCTGTTGGGAAAGGCTTTTCGCAAGTCCTCGAGAGTGGCTTGCGGATTCATTACCATATAAGCATGAGCAATGCCAAGAGCCGTGCGATTCTGCGCACGACCATAAACTTTGATTTTGTCCATTTCCGTGTTTTATTCTAACGTTACAGTCATTTCAGGTTCAGATGCTATCATATCAGCCACGAGCAAAACTACGTCGTCCGTATCAATGTCGAGAACAGAAGCCGCGACGAGAAGATTCCGAACCTCCTCACGACAGAGCACACCATCCGACAACAACAGTTGCATAATAGCTTCAAAAACAAGCATACTTTCTTCTCGTTCAACACCGGCACCGGCATGCGATATGTATTCTTGCATTTTGGCATCGTCGAAATCCTTAATTATTTCCAATTCACCCTCAACAGCTGCTTTCAAGTCGTCAGCATTGAGTTCAAAAGCATCGGCTATTTCTTCCAAAGTGATTGTTTCAGCCTCGGCATACACACCATCAGCCCATATTGCTGCAGCAAGCAGTGCTGCAAAATCATCCATCGTAACTTTCATATCTATTTAAATAAGCGTTTAATTCTGTTTTTCAAACTACCCTTTGCTGCACGGGCTTTAGCCATACGAGCAGCTATTTCTTTTCCTTCTTTGGTGCGTTTATCCACCTTTCCGGATTTCGTTTTTTGTACCATATTAATAGTTTTAAATGTTCAATTTAAATACGTTTTTTGTTTATCCAAAAATTGACTACTCCATTACGACGCCTATATGGAACAAAGCCAACACCCTTAAGGAAACGCTCGGCTCGACGATTGTCACTGCTACAACTCGAACGCACTCGCAATCCTCGCTCGAGCAACGTTTTTGCCAAAAGTTTTAATGACCTGCGATATAACAAAGAAGCACCAAGCGATTTTTCCCAACCTCCGCCATGAATCGACACTACATCGTCGTCAGGCTCTCGCAAAAGATAGACAAAGCCAATTGGCGAGTTGCTCAACAATTTCCAAAGTAGGAAGCATTTCACAAATTCCGAATAATCGCAGAGCAAATCCGCCCAGTCATCTTTATTCTCTATATCAGATGCAATTTTGTGCCATTCGTCAGCTGTAAATCGGCTGAAAATATCAACTTCGTTATCATATCGTCGCCATTCAATTATGCCATCGCTAATGAACAAATCATCCAATAGCTTGCTCATCGTAATTGGAGATAAACAGATAGGTCCGGGGTGTTGCAATTGCAACACCCCTACCTATCATCTTTTACACTTATTACTTGCCTGCAGCAACCAATGTAATGCTATTATCGGCAAGTTTTGAGTCATCGGGAGTTGCTACTTGAACTTCAATTGCATAAAGTTCTTTAACCTTATTTTCAAAGGAACCGACTTTCAAGTTACCACCAACTGTTAACTCGCCACCCTTAGCACCTTCGCCACGGATTGAGGCAAGCGTAGCGTCGTCATCGGCAAATTTCTTACCTTTATAGACTCTCAAAGTTGCGCCAAAGGCAGCCTTGAATTGCGACTTCAATGTTTTGACCTTCATACGGCCATCAATTTTCAATTCTTTTGCCATAATATAAACAATTAATAATTAGTATATTAAACAATAACACGTGCATCATGTAGTTGTGCTTTCAGCTGAGCAATTTCGCCTCTCAAATTCGCAATTTGACACGACATTTGATATTTAGCATATTTGCTGACATACGGATATGACTTGTCGGCTTGAAGTCGTGCAATACGCGCCCTCTTGTCGGCAATTTTTCTCATAATTTCCGCCTTAGTTTTTGGTTGTGATCCCATAAAAATAAGTTTTTATAATGGTTTTAACGTTTTGTGTTTAGACTTGTAGCAGTATGTATTCGAACTGATTAGGATTGACCAAAGGATTGCTCCATTTGATTTTGTGTTCTTTGTCCAATTCGAATTCGGGTAGGCTAAGAAGTGCGCCTCGTTCTTTACCATGCTTGCCTGCTTCTATTGAATGTGAGAAGGATTTGGTTCCCTTTGTCGGTTTGCTTTGATAAGACGGGTCGTTTGTCAAGAATAATGCTAAACCGCCGGGGACTGCTTTGAATCGTTTTTTCAACAACTCAATGCGGCGAACATCTTTCCAAAAAGCGTATTTGGCAAGATTTTGCGCGCTTTGGTCTTTAATGATTTCTGCATCCTTGATTTTTTCATTAAATCGGGGGATTTGCAAGTCGGGAATACTCTTCGTCTTGTACTTCAACTCAATTGGGATGAACTCACCATCTTTCTCAACAACAATATCGACTTTCATCTCGTTCTTCCAAATGTAGGATTTACCCAATGCCTTTAGAGGCACATAGTATTCTACCTCTACTTTGTCGTAGTTGTGGGGTGAGTTCTTGAGCGCAATGGCGAGGTGCATTTGCAAGTCGCGCTCGTTCATAAACGGACCATTTTTTTGCTTTCCCAGGAAAACTTGAACGTCTTCGGTAACTTTTTCAATCAAAGTCATAGCCCTATAATGGTTTGTGTGTCGGAGTCCTTCGACGGTATTCTACAAGACGCAAAGAGTGCGGACTCAATCGCTTTTTCAGCCGATAGGCCCTAGGAATTGCCATGACAATGAAAAAGCAGCAGTCCGCACCTCTTATCTTATTCTGTTGTAACCGAATCAGCAGAATTGAAGATAGATGTGCAAGAAGCGCTCATCTCATTCTCTTGTCTGTAATGAATTTCCTAGGTTCATCGGCAAGAATAAGTGTGCACTTATTGCAAAATATTTTATCTCAGTCGGCGAGTCTACGTTTGCCTTTCAGCTTCCGGAAGACTTGCTTTCTTTTGCAAATATATAAAAATTTGCGAAAAATTTAGTCTTTTAATAAAAAATTTCGCCGGACTGCTACTTTTTTTGCAAATGTAATATGTTTTTCGATTTTTCTCAAGAGTCGGCGGTCGTCTTTTGTTGTCATTTGCGCGCGAATGCACTATTCTAGGGGTTGCAAAGTCTCCGACTTAGCACTATGCTCGATCGCACCAAGGCGCAGAATAGTGGAAATGCAAACACACCTAAACATCTGATTATCAATAGAAGGGTCGCGGCTTGCTGCGACCTACCAGGCGAGCGTAGTGATTCTGCAATTCTGCGACCACGACCGACCCTCTCCGAGGCTCGAGGTCAGGTGGGGGCTCTGTTCCCTACGCTAAGCATCTCCGATGCTGAGCGCAGGGTTTACCACGACCGGCGCGTCTCCGACGCTCCCATCCACAGCGTATCTTCGACACGCTGTGGATGCCATCTGCGCTTCCCACGCCTCCACGGTCGCACCAAGGCGCAGAATAGTGGAGAGGTAAAAGGTAAGAGGTAAGAGTGGTTTTGGCGGACGATGTGTGCTCGTCTCTCTCCACTCTTACCTCTTTACCTTAAACGCATCGCAGATGCCGTATAACCTAACGAAAGCTGTTAGTTGTCGGTGACGCGGAGGATGCGGACGCCGGTGCAATTGCGCATGGGGCGTAGCATTTCGTAGAGGTCGTACTTGTCGACAACGACTTTTTTGCTCGACGACGAGGCGTGGAGCAGATGCGGCTTCTTGCCGACGAACTTAACGATGCCAAGGTGCGACACGTCGAGCCCTTCGGTTTTTGTTGTGAGGCAAACGATGTCGCCGTCGCGCAGCGATGCGATAACTTCTTTCTTCATCAGGTCGTTTTTGCGCAACAGCGGTGACATGTGCATATTGTAGCCACTTTCGAGTTTTTTGATGGCAGCAAAAGTAGCGCTGTCGGCGAGCGCGGGATATTTGTCGCGGTTGGCTGACATATAGTAGAGCGACTTGATTTGGCTGTCGGCATTCGGAATCATAGATGTCACTTCGCTGACGATTCCGGCGGCGCTGTTTTCGACAATCCATGCGCTGATGTAGTGCAAGCGCGATGCGTAGCCATCGACTTTTCCGCCTTGGTAGCGGATACGCTCGAGGTTGGCAGCGTAGGTATACCACGTTGGCGACTGCTGTATGGCTGTGCGCGTGAGTGCAACGAGCGTCTCGACGAAGGTTGTGCAGTCGAGTTGGTCGATGTTGATGGTCAGATATTCTTTATCGCCTTCGAGGGTGTGCGCCACGTATGGCGTGCCGAGGAGTTGCTCGCCGAAGTAGAGCATATATTGGTTGGGCGTAGAGATCCCGGCCGTTTTAGCGTCGGTGAGGAGTCGGTTGATTTTGACCGTGTCGTCGGCGCAGTGAAAACGTGTGGCTTCGAGGCTAAAGCAGTAGCCCGCGGTGTAGGTTAGTGTTATGGCTAAAAGCAGCAAATATTTTCTCATGATACGATATTTTTTCATTTAAGTTAGAATGTCAACCCTACTCCGCCGAGGATGTTGAATTTCTGTGCGGGGATTCCGTCGTAGAATTCGTATTCGCGGTTGAGCAGGTTGTTTGCATGGCAGAACACGCTGACTAGGTCGTTAATTTGATAGGACGCCGACAGGTTGATGTTGGAGATGTTGCTGAGCAATTTCGACGAATAGACTGCTCCGCCTTCTTCGGTGGCGTTAACGCTGCTGACCGTGCGGAGAGCGCGCAGGCGATAGCCGATGCCGATGTTGAGTTTGCTGATTGGGCGCACGTTGACGATAGCGTCGAAGTTGTGCTCTGCGCGGTTGTCGTCGACGACGTATCCGCTGTCTTCGTCTTGCGGCGTGAATGCGTATTTGGCGGAGAAGTCGACAAGCGAGCCGTAGCGGTAGCCGAGTTCCAAGCCGACTTTCAAGCCGTTGAGGTCGATGTCGGCATAGCTGATTTGCCCGGCAGTCGGGTTGAACAGCATAGTTGGCACGATGCTATGTCGGGTAGCGGCAAAGCCCACGAACGGACTGATGCTGAAGCCTTTAACGAGTCCGAGGCGGATGGCTGCGGTAGCGTCAATGAGCGTATAGGTTGTGGGCAATTGCACGGAGGGCGTCATATAGCGATTGCGTGCAAAGAGGTTGTGGACGGTGTTGATGGTGTTTCCGCCGGTAGCGTCGACAGCGAGCGACACGACGTCGCTGAATGCGTAGTCGAACTTCACGTCGGGGGCAATGCGGAATGTTGCGCCGTTGTTGAACGAGAGGTCGACGCGAGCGCCGATGCGCAAGCGCATATCGTCGGTGCGTTTCTCGTAGTTAGGCGTAAGGCTGACCATGCCGAATGTTTCGGATGAGAGCGCCGATGCATCGTCGGCGATGTTGTCGAGCCCGACGAGTTGGAATGCAGCGTCGACCCCGGCATATGAGCTGTCGCCGAACACTTGGCTGATGGCAGCTTTGAGGCGGAAATCGATTTCGCTCAAGCCGTCGATATTGTCGCTTTTGAGTTTGCCGTAGTCGAATCCGAAGTAGTTGAATTCGGCGCCGAGGCGGTAGCGCGTAACGGCGTCGTCGAGGCTACGCCATCCGAGAGCCATGCGGAAATCGTTGACGGTTTGCTTTTCCTTGTCGTCGTCGGTGTCGGTGTTGTCGATAGCGGCGAAGTAGTTAAACTTGCTGAAGTGGTAGCCGAGCGAAGCATCGATGATGCCACGGCGGAGCTTGCTGTTGAAGTCGACGCCCAGGCGGTCGTCGATGATGTTTTGCTTTTCGGGGTCGCTGAACTTTCCGCCTTTGTCGTTAGCATCGTCGTCGAGGAGGTCGGCAGAGGTCGAGTTGTGTTGCAACCAAACGCCCAAAGAGGTTTTTTCTTTGTCGATGATGCGGTATCCTGCGGAGCCGACGATGTTGAGGTAGTTGCCCATAGCGAGGTCGAGGTATCCGCGTCGGCGGAACTTAGCAAGCGACTCGTCGGGATAGGCAATCGGCGATTGCACGACGGCTTGGGGCTCGAACTGAGCGGGCAGCGCCCAATCGCTGAAACGGAGTTGCACCTTTTCGGTAGTCAGCGGAGCTTCTTTGGGTTGCGCAACGGGTTTTACCGCTTTGATTTCGACGGGCACAAATTCTTTTTCGACGACGATAGTTTTGTTGAGGTCTTTGTCGTCTTGAGCGTAAGCAGTCGCCGTGGCGGCAATTACGCAAAGTAGTATGATGGCTGATTTGTTCATAATAGTCCTTATTATTTAGAGCCGAGTTCGTTGAGGCGGGTGTTAATCATCTCAAAGATGTCGCTTTCCGTGCCGGGATAGTTTTCTTTAAGGCTGAGGAGGTATTCTCGAGCCTGGAATTTATCGCTGCGGCGGGCATAGACGTCGCTGAGGGCGATGAATCCTCGAGCGAGCCAGTATTGGTGCGGCGTTCCGGTGTCGACGAGGCGTTTGAGCACGCGTTCGGCATCGCTGAGCTTGTTCGACTTGATGTAGAGTTCGGCGAGTTCAACCGAAGCGCGCGCGCCGTAGAGCGACTGCGGCTTTTGAGCGGGACCGGCGTAAGCCTTGATGGCGTCGGCGGTCTTTCCGGTAGCGGCGAGTGCGGCAGCGCGGGTATATTCGATTTCAACGAGGTCGTCGTCGGCAACGGTGGCATTGCTCAAACGGTTAGCGTAGTCGAGCGCCTTAGCGTTGTTGCCCTTTTCGCGGTAGTATCTCATCAGTCCGAGCAACGCTTTGCAGCGGTTAGCCTCAACGGTAGCGCGGCTGAGAAGTTGTTCGTTGATGGTTTTCGCCTTTTCAGAGGCGGGAGTGTCGGCGAGCACGTCGGAAGCGATAGCCAAGGCATTTTCGGCGATAGAAGCGTCGGGCGCCAGAGCGGCAACGCGTTCGGCGTAGGCAAGAGCGTCGTCGCTTTTGCCGGCAGCGATGGCGCTTTCGGCGAGGTAGTAGTTGGCTTGCGCAGCATATGCTCCTGCGGGATACGACTTGAGGTAAGCCGCGAGTTTGGCGGTTTTGCCGTCGGCGATGTAGTCGTTTTCAGCCGATTGGAAAGTGAGGCGGTCCATCTCGTTTTCGTCGATTTGGTAAGAACTGTCGACGCCTTTCATAAAATTGGCAAATTCGGCGAGGTTGCCCTCGTTTGCGTAAATCACTTTCAAGTCTTCGGCGGCGGCTTTAGCCTCGTCGCTTGTGGGGGCACTCTTTATGAGCGAGCGATATTCCTTCTTGGCATCGGCAACGCGACCTTGCGAGTTGAGGAGCATCGCCAGTTGCAACTGACCGGCGCGCGAGTCGCTGCTCTTGGGATATTTCTTCATGAGGTTGTGGATGGTCGATTCCGCCGACTCGTTTTTGCCCAGAGCGATGTAGGCTTGCGCCTTTTCGTAGAGCGCTTTTGGAGCGTAGACCGACGAAGGATAGTCGGCGACGACACGGTCCATAATCTTGATTTTTTCGTCGTGACGCTTCTGCAGTCCGAGCATAAAGCCTTTTTGGAAGAGCGAATAGTCGGCAGCCGTAGAGCCGTCGGCGAGTGCGAGGTCGTAGTAGGTTGCGGCTTGCGAATAGTTGCGCGCGTAGTAGTAGCAGTCGCCGATACGGTTGTAGGCGTCACCTTTGAGCGAGCCGGTCAAGCCGTCGACGGCAGAGGCGAACGCCTTGCGAGCGGCTTCGTATTTCTTTTGTTGGTAGAGCGAGTAGCCGAGTCCGAAGTTGGAAACGGCGTCGTTCGACTTCATTCTGCCGGCGTTGGCGAGATGCTTGCGGTAAGCCGCTTCGGCATCGCTGTAGCGTCGGTTTTTGTAGTATGCTTCGGCGAGCCAGAGCTGAGTTTCGGCGGCAACGGCTTTGTCGTGCGAAGCGAGGGCAGCAGCCTGTTCGAGCGACTTAATTGCATCGGCGGTGTGTCCGGCATTGAATTGCTGAACGCCGAGATGATAGAGAATGTTCTGCTTGGCACGGAGCATCTTTTCCGATGGCTTGCGCAGTTTGGCAATCGTGGCGAGTGCGCTGGTGTAGTTGCGGTCTGCCATATACGAATTGATGATATAGTCTTCGACCTGCGCGGCATTTTTCGAATTGGGGAATCGGTTGAGGAAGTCCTCGAAAATGGTCACCGAATTAGCAAACGGAACGCGTCCGCCCTTACTTTGCGCGATAGCGTAGTTGTAGAGCGCAGTTTCGGTCACGTCGCGGTCGAGGTCCATCTTGTAAGCCTTTTCGAACGCCATAGCTGCAGCATCGACGTTGTCTTGGTGAAGGTAAGCCTGTCCGATGTAGAGGTAAGCGCTTTGCGCGAGCGCATCGGGTTCGGCAACGACGTCGGTAAGTTGAGCGATAGCCGCTTCGTCGTTACCCTCACGAAATTCGGCAACGCCGAGGATGTAGAGCGACGTTCGTTGCGGGGTGCCCTGACAGAGTTCGGTGTATTGCTTGAGCAGGCTGATTGCGCGGTCGTTGTTGGCGAGGTGATACTCGCTTTCGCCGACGTAGCGATAGAGTTCAGCCTTCATGTCGTCGGGAAATTCGCAGTCGATTAGCGAGTTGCCGATTTGCACGGCGGAAGCGTAGTCGGCGTCGTGGAAGCGCAGTTGCCCGATGTAGAAGCGCGCCTCGTTGTAGAGTTTCGAGCCGGAGCGCACACGGCGGAAACCGTTTTCGGCGGCTGCGTAGTCGGCTTTGCTGTACTGAATGTAAGCCGTATAGAAGTCGGCACATTCGCTGTAGCGGCGGTCGGAGCGCAAGCGGTCGAAGCCTTCTTTAGCCTTGTCGAATTCCGCCAAACGGAGGTAGCAGAACGAGCGACGATAGGTAAGGTCGGCATCTTCGTTACCGGCGAAAGCCGTTTCGGGCACATTTGCGTAAGCGCTCAAGGCATTGGAGAATGCGCTGCGCAGAAAGTATTCGTTGCCGATGGCAAACCAGACGTTGGCACGACGCACCGACGCCGGATGAGCGGCAACGAAAGCGCGCAAAGCGTCGACGCCGTCGCCGCGACGATACTGTGCCATTGCGCTATAGTATTCGGCTTCTTCGACGAGGTCTGCCGGGGCATCGAATTGACACATTGCCCGGAGTTGGTCGATACAGCCGGTATAGTTTCTTATTTCGTAGAGTTGCTTGCCTCGGGCGAGGTAGCCTTCGGCGTCGGTTTGCGTCACCGGCACTTGTGCCGACATGCCCGCCGCCGTTAAACTCAGAAGAATCAAACCATATTTTTTCATATTGTTTCGATATTTCATATTAAGTCTTCAACCGTATTTGTATTTTGTTTACTTGCGATTGCTCAATTCGTAGGTGCGCTCGCGAAGCAGTTTGCCGAGTTCGTCGACCGAACCTGCGGCTTTTTGCTCGTCGGGAGTAATCGGGTCGCCCACGGAGATGTGATAGGTCTCGCCGATGTGCGAGAACACCTCGCGAGGTAGCCTCAGCGTACGCAGACGCCAATCAATCACGCCTAAGATATGGAAAATCAACGTGTTGCGACCGTGAAAAAAGACAGGAATCACGGGCACGTTGAGTTGCTGAATGAGTCGAATGATGTTAGGCTGCCACGGGCGGTCTTCGATGGTCAGATGTCGCGTGACGTTCGACATAGCACCGGCGGGGAAGAATCCCAGGGGATGCCCGTTGCGCACGTGCAGCATAGCCTCGCGGATGCCGCGCATCGTCGCCGCGCGCTTCTCCGGATTGTCGGAAGCCAACGGGTCGACGGCAATGAAATTGGGACGCATGCCGCGGATGTAGTTGAGTATCATGTTGACCATCACCTTGTAGTCGCTGCGACGGCTCGCCAACAAGTCGATGAGCATAATGCCGTCGAGCGCGCCGAACGGGTGGTTGGACACGGTGATAAATGCCCCTTCGGGAAGATTTTCAAGCACGTGAGCGCCGTCGACGCGCAAAGTGATGCGAAAATCTTCGAGCAAGCCGCGCACGAAGCCGGCACCCGGCGTGTTTAAGTTGCGATGATGGAAGTAGTTGACCTGCTCCAAGCCAAGCATTTTCATCAACTTCTTGACCAATTTCGGTTTGCCCTCGAAGAAAGGCACCATCTTGCGCAAATCCTGATAGTCGAGCACGGTGCGTTTTTCCGACTCCGGGGTAGTTTCGTCGGAGTCGGGAGCATGACCTGTGATTCGTTGGCGTCGGTCGAGAGCGGGACCGACGCGGTATGGGTTAGCGGCATCGGGCGTTGTCGGCGCCTCGTGCCACGGTATGATTATTTCGTCGTTGTTCATATTGCAAATGTACAAAATAACATTCTATCGGTCAATACGACCGGCGAAAAAGGGCAGAAAATCGGACCGATACGACTATTTGAGGTCGAAACCGATGTCGCGACGATGATAAGCGCCATCGAAAGCGATGTGGCTGATGGTGTCGAACGACGTAGCCAATGCCGAGGCTTTGTCGTCGCCATAACTGCTCACGGCGAGCACGCGACCGCCGGCGGTGACGATACCCTCATCGGTGCGACGCGTTCCGGCGTGGAACACGATGCTGCGGGTCGGCGTTTCGAGTCCGCTGATGAGCTTGCCTTTCTCGTAACTTCCGGGATATCCTCCGGAAACGAGCATAACGGTCACGGCATAGCGCGGGTCGATAGCCATAGCGCGGTCGGCAAGCGTGCCGGTAGCCACGCCTTCGAGCAGGTCGACCAAGTCGGCGTCGAGGCGCAACATAACGACCTCGGTTTCGGGGTCGCCCATGCGCACGTTATATTCTATCACCATCGGCTCGCCGCCAACGTTGATGAGTCCCAAGAAGATGAAGCCGCGGTAGGTGATGTTCTCCCGGCGGAGTCCGTCGAGCGTGGGGCGAATAATTCGGCTGTCGACTTTCGCCATAAACTCTTCGCCGGCAAAACTTACCGGCGAAACGGCACCCATACCGCCCGTGTTGAGTCCGGTGTCGCCTTCGCCGATGCGCTTATAGTCTTTGGCAACGGGCAGCACTTTGTAGCTTGTGCCGTCGGTGAGCACAAACACCGAGCATTCGATGCCCGAAAGAAATTCTTCGATGACAACTCGCGACGACGACGTGCCGAACATACCGCCGAGCATGTCGTCGAGCACGCTGTCTGCCTCGTCGAGCGTAGGCACAATCAGCACACCCTTTCCGGCAGCGAGTCCGTCGGCTTTGAGCACATAAGGCGCCGACAAAGTGCGCAGAAACGCCTTACCGCTGTCGACAGTCGAAGCGTCGACGCTCAGATAGCGCGCCGTGGGGATGCCGTGACGCTGCATAAATCCTTTGGCAAAATCCTTACTGCCTTCGAGTTGTGCGCCTGCCTTCGACGGACCGATGACGGGCACGGATGCCAACTCCGCGTCGGCGGCAAAAAAGTCGTAGATGCCAGCCACCAACGGGTCTTCGTTGCCGACGAGCACCATCGTCACACCGTGGCTCACCGTGAACGCCTTAACGGCTTCGAAATCGAGCGGACTGAGCGCCACGTTTTCGCCATAACGGTCGGTACCCCCGTTGCCGGGTGCAATATAGAGTTTCTCGAGGTTGGCACTCTGGCTGAGTTTCCATGCCAAGGCACATTCGCGGCCGCCGGAGCCGAGCAGTAGTACGGTATGCTTCATCGTGTCAGTAGTTTTATATGATTAATCTTCGCTTGAATCAGTCTCTTTTTTGTGGCGGTGACGCATAGTCACTTCGCCTTTACGGTTCACCTCTTCTTCGGAATAGAGTCGAGGTTGGCGGAAACGCACAAAGCGTTCAGCCTTTGTCGGTTCGTGCTTGTCGCCGCGTTCCTCACGATTTTCCTTATTCTTGAATCGTTCGCCGTAGGGCTTGCGATATTCGCGTTCGAGGGCATTGCGCGGCGGTTCGCGACGGTCGCGGCGACGACCGCGTTCGGCGCGGCGTTCGCCGGCATCGGTTTTACGCTCTTTCTTCTCGCCTTTGATGGTGCGACCTTGCTTGCGGAACTCGGCAAACGTGCCGTCGAACATCACATATTCGCGGAATTCGCAGTCGAGTGCGCCGTTGTTGACCTCCAACTTTGTCGACGGCTTAAGCCCGATGGCGTTGAAGTGCTCCGGCTTGTGGGCGATTATCCACGCGTGATAGCCTTTGAACACGTTTTTCAACTTCGAGCCAATCATGTCGTAGAAAGCGTCGACGTCGTCGAGGCTCAATCGTTCGCCGTAGGGCGGATTGGTAATGAGCATGCCGTTGGCGGGCGCTTCGGTGTAGTCTTCGAAAGGCTTAACTTTCAATTCGACGTATTTGGCAACGCCGGCACTCTTGACGTTGCGTGTGGCGATGCCGATTGCTTTGGGCGATATGTCGGAGCCGTAGATTTTGTAGTCGAAGGTGCGCTCTTGCGAGTCGTCGTTGTAAATTTCGTCGAGCAAGTCGGGCTCGAAATCTTTCCAACGCTCAAAGGCAAACGACTTGCGGAAGATGCCCGGATAGGTGTTAGTGGCAATCAACGCCGCCTCGATGAGGAACGTTCCGGAGCCACACATCGGGTCGATGAGATTGCGGCTGCCGTCCCAACCTGCCTTGAGCAACAATCCTGCGGCAAGCACCTCGTTGATGGGCGCTTCGGTCTGGTCGACGCGATAGCCGCGCTTGTAGAGCGATTCGCCGGAGCTGTCGAGCGAAATGGTCACCTCGTTGTTGTAGATGTGCACGTTCAACTGCATGTCGGCACCGACCAAGCGTATCGACGGACGGCGACCGTATTTCTCCATATAGTAGTCGGCAATGGCATCTTTGACGCGATAGACCACAAACTTCAAGTGGCGGAATTCCTCGCTATTGACAGTCGAGTCGATGGCAAACGTCTCGTCGGCGCCAAGCAACGTGTCCCATTCGAAGCGTTTAGCCTCTTCGTAGAGTTCGTCGGTGTCGCGCGCCTTGAACGATACTATCGGTTTGAGAATTTTCAATGCGGTGCGACAGCAGAAGTTCGCCTTATAGAGCATCTGCTTGTCGCCGGTAAACGACACCATTCGCGTCCCGGGCGTTACGTTGCCGGCTCCCAGTTGTCGCAGTTCTTCAGCCAATACGTCTTCAAGACCCTTAAACGTCTTGGCAACGAGTTGCATTTCGTCTTTCATTTATATATCTTGCTTTAATCGTAAAATATTATTTGCTTTTGCTTGGATAAGTTTCTCGCCGGGCGCAATGTCTTCGGTCACCCAGATGTTACCGCCGATGACGGCGCCGTTGCCGATGGTGATGCGTCCCAGAATCGACGCATTGGAGTAGATAACCACGTCGTCGCCGATAATCGGGTGGCGCGCAATGCCCTTGATGGGATTGCCCTCGGGGTCGCAGTCGAAACTCTTGGCGCCAAGCGTTACGCCTTGGTAGATTTTCACATTCTTACCGATAATCGCCGTAGCGCCGATAACCACGCCGGTGCCGTGGTCGATGGCGAAATATTCGCCGATGGTTGCACCGGGATGGATGTCGATGCCGGTTTCGCTGTGCGCCATCTCGCTAATCATACGCGGCAGCACGGGCACGCCCATAACGTGCAGAGCATGCGCAATGCGATAGTTCGTGATGGCACGAATGCTCGGATAGCAGTAAATCACCTCTTCGTGGCTCGCTGCCGCCGGGTCGCCGCGATAGATTGCGCTGACGTCGGTATGTAGCACACGGCGCATCTCCGGAAGTTGGCAGATGAGCCGCACCGACATGTCTGCCGCCTGTTTTTCGATACGCGGCAAGTCGATGGCTTCGCCACAATCTTTTTGCAGAGCGAGTGCGGCGGTTATTTGGTTGGTTAAGATGTTGTTAAGTTCCTCACAGCGAATACCGATGACATATTCGAGGTTGTAAGAATTGACGCCTTCCGAGCCGAAAAAACCGGGGAAAAGTATCATACGCGTAAGGTCGATAATGCTCTTCACCGCCTGTTGCGACGGCAATGGCTCTCCGCAGAGCCGCATGTGACACATATTGCTTATCGACTGTCTGTCGGCAAGCATCTCCACTGCTTGCTTCAGATTGTCTTCGTTGCGATACGTCTTGTTCATCAGTATGTAAAATTTTATTCAGCAAAATTACAAACATTTCGGCAGATTACCAAAAAAAAGAGTAGAGAGTGGAGAGTGGAGAGTGGGACGAGGGACGAGGGACGAGGGACGAGAGTGAGATACACTCCGAGCTGACTCGCAGCCCCCTTACCTCTTACCTCTCACCTCTTACCTCTTACCTCTTACCTCTTACCTCTTACCTCTTACCTCTTACCTC
>JBJEDP010000275.1:0-3503 GCA_051872175.1 Candidatus Limisoma sp. | reverse complement strand
GTCGAATGCCACCGACAGACCTTTCTGTCCGGAAGCAAGGTTACGACGATAGAATGCGTTTGATTCGGCTGCAGTAGAGAAACCTGCATATTGGCGAATTGTCCAAGGACGAATTGCATACATACCGCTGTACGGACCTCTCAAGAAAGGAGGAAGTCCGGCTACGTAGTTGAGATGTTCAAGCCCTTCGAGGTCGGCTTTTGTGTAGATAGGTTTAACCGGGATAAGTTCCGGAGTAATCCATTTCTCACCTTCTGCAACAGGTTTGTGACTTGCGTTGAAGGCGTCAGATTTGATATCTATATTTTTGAAATTTGGTCTCATCGCACAGTTATTTTAAAAGTTTAGCGTTAAAAGCCTGCAAGGTTTCGAGAACGTTGCTACGCACATGAATAAAGTTGTTGATTCCCAATTTCTGAAGGTCTTCGGTGCAAGCGGGAGCGCCGGCTACAACAAATTCGGCGCGACCGTCGAGCGCTTTGAAAGCCTCAGGTGCGAGTTCTGCATATTCGTCGTCCGACGAGCAGAGTACAACGATGTCGGCCTGTTTCTCCATAGCATCATCGATGCCTTGTTGAACGGTGTCGAAACCGAGGTTGTCGATGATTTCGTAGCCAGCACAAGCAAAGAAGTTTGCAGAGAATTGCGAGCGAGCAAGACGCATTGCGAGGTTGCCGATGGTGAGCATAAACACTTTCGGACGGTTAGCAGCGTGCTCCGTTGCAAGGCGAAGCGCTTCGAAATCGCTTGCCATACGAGTTGTCGGGATTGAAGCGACAGCGTTAGCCGCATCGGCTTGATGAGCGCAACCGCATTTGCAGCCGTCGGTGAGTTCTATCTTGTTGCCTGCAATTTCGTTGAAGTTCGGGAATTGGTTTGTGCCGAGCAACGACTCTTTGCGACGTGCCATATCGTTGTGGCGTTTAACCGACGAGTCAATGATTTGTTGTTGAATCCAACCTTCTTTCTCTGCTGCATAGAAGCCGCCTTTCTCTTCGATTTCGAGGAACAATTTCCATGCAACATCAGCAAGCGAGAGTGTAAGGGTTTCTACATAGTAGGAACCGCCTGCCGGGTCGGTGATTTTGTCGAGGTGGCTTTCTTCCTTGAGAAGGAGTTGTTGATTGCGTGCAATTCTTTCCGAGAATTCGTCCGGAGTTTTGTATTGAGCATCAAACGGAGTAACGGTGATAGAATCAACACCGGCAAGAGCTGCCGACATTGTCTCTGTTTGAGTGCGGAGAAGGTTGACGTGAGCGTCGAAAACTGTTTGGTTGAATTTCGATGTTGCAGCGTGAACAGCCATCTTGCAAGCGCAATCGCATTCGGGATTGTATTGTTTTACGATTTGAGCCCAAAGCATACGCGCAGCGCGGAATTTTGCAATTTCCATGAAGTAGTTCGACGAAATGCCCATGTTGAATTTGATACGTTTAGCGGCTTCGTCGGCAGTCAAACCAGCTTCGGTAAGTTGTGCCATCCATTCGTTACCCCAAGCGAGTGCCATACCAATTTCTTGTGTAATGTAAGCACCGGCATCGCTCAAAAGAACAGAGTCGACAGTGAAGATTTTCAAGCCTTTAACGGGCGCTGCAATTTCTGCCAATTGTTTTGCAACGGCTTTGACGTCGATGTCGGCATCCACACCGTGCTTGAGAAGACGTACGAACGGGTCGAACTTAACAGAACCCTTGAATACGTCGGCTTTGCCTTCGGCAACTACATAACCAACAAGAGCAGTGAGGTTTTCAACTGCCTGACGCGGGCAAGATTCGATGTTGATTTCAACTTTCTCTAAATCGATGCCGTTGAGAAGGGTTTTGATGCATTTGTCGCAAAGAGCGTCGCGTTTGATTTTGAAACCAATAGAAGTAGCACCTCTTGAGAGAACGTTGAGCGCTTTTTCGTTGGCTTGCTTAACGTCGTCGACCACGATGTCTTGACGAATAAACCATTCGTTGTCGGTGCGTGTTCCGCGAATAAACGGGTATTCTCCCGGATTAGAATCAGTTGTTTTGAAATTCTCAATGTCTTCTGCTCGATACATCGGCTGAACATTGAAGCCTTCATTTGTTCGCCAAACCAATTTCTTGTCGAAATCGGCACCTTTAAGGTCTGCGACTACTTTCGCTTTCCATGTTTCGGTAGAAACCGGTGCAAATTGGTCGAACAATTTTTCTCTGTTTTCTGCCATAATTAAAATATGAGTTTAGAATTTAATTGTGTTTTATTTATCGATTTGTTTTGTTATTTGTCTCAACATCAGACTTCTGCAAAGGTATTGGTGCTATCGCAAAAGGCAATGTCAGTGGTTGTGGCAACTCTTTGCACACACGAAACAACCGACCGCAAGGACCCGGTTTCGACCTCGTCCGGTGCCGCCGTTTTGTTTTCACCACAAAATTAGTAATTTATTTTTCGAAAGCGTTTATTTTTTTCAAATAAAAAAGCGCATTTCTCAAAGGAGAAACGCGCTTTTTGTGCTATTTAAAGTTTTTTAACCCTTGATAGCTGCGATACCCGGAAGAATCTTACCTTCGATAGCTTCGAGGAGGGCGCCGCCACCGGTTGAAACGTACGATACTTTGTCAGCCAAGCCGAACTTGTTAACGCAAGCAACAGAGTCGCCACCGCCAACGAGCGAGAATGCGCCTTTTTCGGTTGCTTCAACGATTGCATCGGCAATTGCACGCGAACCTGCTGTAAAGTTGTCGAATTCGAATACGCCTGCAGGACCGTTCCAAAGGATTGTCTTGGCGTTTTTGATTACGTCGGCAAATGCTTTGCGAGTTTCGGGACCTGCATCCAAGCCTTCCCAACCGTCGGGGATTGCGTTAGCGGGAACAACTTGTGTGTTTGCTTCGTTTTTGAAATCGTCGGCAGCCACGCAGTCTGTACCGAGCACGAGGTTTACACCTTTTTGTTTTGCTTTCTCAATGATAGAAAGAGCGAGGTCGAGCTTGTCGTCTTCAACGATTGAATTACCAATCTTGCCGCCTTGTGCTTTAGCGAATGTATAGGTCATACCACCGCAGAGGATAAGGTTGTCGACCTTGTCCATAAGGTTTTCGATGATGCCGATTTTTGTCGAAACCTTCGAACCGCCCATGATGGCAGTGAACGGACGCTTGATGTCGCTAAGGATATTGTCGACTGCAGTAACTTCTTTTTCCATAAGGTAGCCGAGCATTTTGTTGTTGGCGTCGAAGTAGTCGGCGATAACGGCAGTTGAAGCGTGTTTGCGGTGTGCTGTACCGAATGCGTCGTTTACGTAGCAATCAGCGTAGCTTGCCAAAGTTTTTGCGAATTCTTTTTGGCTTGCTTTCATTGCTTTTTTAGCGTCTTCGTAAGCGGGGTCTTCTTTGTCGATGCCAACAGGCTTACCTTCTTCTTCGGGATAGAAGCGAAGGTTTTCGAGCAAGAGCACTTCGCCCGGTTTGAGGGCTGCTGCTGCGTCGGCTGCTTTAGCACAGTCGGGAGCAAATGTAACATCAGCACCAAGG
>JBJEDP010000274.1:0-18496 GCA_051872175.1 Candidatus Limisoma sp. | reverse complement strand
TGTCATTGCAGCCGGTTCGCTCCTTGAGTTTGCATTAAAAGAACTTCCTACATTCGGAGTTGGAAGGATACATTCAATGTTTATGTATCCGATGACCTTTGATGAATTTCTTGAAGCAAACGGTCAACAATTACTTATTGAAGCCCGAAATGCAGCCTCAATCGACAATCCACTTCCCGAACCTATACATAACAAATTAGTGGAACACCTTCGCACATATATGCTGGTTGGTGGGATGCCGGAAGCCGTCAAGACTTGGGTTGAGCATCACGATTATCTACGATGCCAAGAGGTTCAAGACGACATTGTTGTTACCTACGAAGACGATTTCCCTAAGTATAAGAAAAATGTTGACCCGACATTGCTGCGCAGCACTCTGCGAAGTGCCGCGTTTCAAGCAGGTAAAAAGTTTGTATACACAAAAGTAGGACTCGAATACAAGACCGTAGAAGTAAAGAAAGCCGTTGAGTTGCTGACTCTTGCAGGAATCCTACACCCTGTAACACATACAAATGCTAACGGCTTGCCGTTAGGTAGCGAAGAAGATAAGTCGTATCAAAAAATGCTATTACTCGACACGGGGCTGTTGCTTCGATTATTAAATATGTCGTTAGGCGACGTATCCGAACTGACCACACAAATTCTGACAGCGAGTGCTACTGATTTAGCAAACAAAGGTCCGATGGCGGAAATGGTAGTCGGGCTTGAAATGCTACACCACATGAGCCCGAACATCCGCCACGAATTGTACTATTGGGTAAGACATGCAAAAAACTCACAAGCAGAGATCGACTACATATCGACGTATTTGCAAACGGTTGTCCCTATCGAAGTAAAAGCGGACACTCAAGGCGGAATGAAGAGCCTTTGGGCGTTTATGCGCGACAAGCGACTCCATCACGCCGTTCGGTGCTCGTTAGAGAATTTTGGAAAATTCGATTATGTCGACAAACAAGACAATAACGAAGTAAGGCATGTCCGCATCTGCCCTATGTATGCTATTGCACGCATTGAAGAAATAAAACAGGGCATAGCGAAATAGCACTGACACCCCTGCGCCACAAAAAGTTAGCGTCTTGCTGTCACGGCAAAACGCTAACCATAAAAACAGATTCTTTCATTGATGCTAAATTATTTCTTTCGCTGCTGCTGAGCTCGTTGAGCTGCTTGCGCTTGGCGCTGTGCTTCTTCCAAACGCGCCATAAAGCCGCTTTTCTTTTTGGGCTTCTTCGCACGCTCAGCCATTCGTGCACGCATCTTGTCTTCTTTGAGGAAGAAGCGGAATGCGTAGGTCTGACCGATGGTGATGAGCAACGACAGGAAGTAGTAGTAGCTCAAGCCGGCTGCATAGTTGTTGAAGAACACAAGGAACATCACGGGCATCAGATACATCATCCACTTCATGCCGGGCATCGAGTTGTTCGACGGATTTGCCTGCATGTTGAGGTAGGTGTAGACGATGTTGACAGCCGTCATGAGCAAGCAGAAGAGGCTCAAATGGTTGCCGAAGAATGTCGAAATGATTGGAATGTGGACGTCCCACGACCAGATAACGTCGGGCGCCGACAGGTCGTCAGCCCACAAGAAGGGCTCGCCGCGAAGCTCGATGCACGAGGGGAAGAACGAGAACATCGCAATCAGAATGGGCATTTGCAGGAGCATGGGCAGACAGCCGCTCATCGGGTTGGCTCCCGCCAGGTTGTAGAGCTCCATCATCTTTTGGTTGCGCTTCAACGCGTTGTCCTGTCCGGGATATTTATCGTTGATGGCTTTGATGTCGGGAGCCAGGAAGCGCATCTTCGCCTGCGATGAATAGCTCTTATAGGTCAACGGGAAGAGTACCAACTTGATGAAGATTGTAAGCAGCAGGATGATGATACCGTAGTTGAGGTCGAGCGTACCGAGGAAGTTGAACACGGGGATGATGATTCCGGTGTTAATCCAGCGGAACATCTTCCAGCCGAGCGGAATGAGGCGAGTCAGTTCGAGGTCGTCGTCACCGAACGCCTCCGAATAGTTGTCAAGCAGACTGTATTCGTTAGGGCAGAACACGAAGGTGAACGATGCCGGCGCGGGATTTGACGAACTATATTCCAACGAGGTAACGACCTCTAAATCTTTCATATACTTCTTATAGTCGGGCGAATCTTTGTCGACCACGGTGCTTGTCAGGTTGCTCGTCCCCAAGAAATAGCTGTCGGCAATGAGCACCGTCGAGAAGAATTGGTCTTTAAAGCCAATCCACTTGAGTTTGTCGGCGATTTCTTCTTCGTCGTTGCTTGTTTCGCTCAGATAGTCGGTGTCGCCGCCGTTGAACTTATAGTAAAGACCGCTGTTGCGCTCTTCGAACATCTCGCCGCGCTCGTGACGCATCAGGCGTCCGCGCCATTCGAAGTCCATCGTAGCGATGTTGGTGGGGATTACCATGTTCATATTCTCTTGAACGACGTCCATCTTCACCATATAGCTGTCTTTCTTCAACGTATAGCGGATGCCGAACGACACGTTGCTCTCAAACTGCAACTTCATCATCACGGTCGAGTCGTTTTCGACTATCGGAGTGAAGTAGAAGTCGTGCGTGTCGAAGCGCTGAGTGTCGTTGTTGAGAATAAAGCTGTAGGAATTGTTTTCGTTTTCGAACAACACAGCGGGGACTGTTTTGCCTTCGCTGTAGGCTGTATATTGCTTGAGTTCGACGCGACTGACAGCACCGCCTTTGGTTGAGAGGTCGACTGCCACGAGGTCGTTTTGCAAACGCACGGTGGTGCTGTCGCCGCTGACAAAGCGTGCAAAGTCGCTATATCTCGACGCCTCGCCGACTGCCAAACGCACGGCTTTGACGGCGCTGTTGAACACCAAGCGAACGCTGTCGGCCGCCGGTTTTGCCAAATCTGCCAGAGCGAATTCTTTGCCACCTGCCTTTACCGTACCGGCGAGTTCGTCGCCTGCAAGGGTCAGCACAACGTCGCCGTGACGGAGCGTCGTCGCTGCTCCATCGTCCGACTTCTTGCCGTATTGCGCCACGACGGTCTTTATCTCCGTCAGTTCGGCGGCACTCAAACTGTCGACAACGGCTACCGGAGCCGACTCTTTCTGCTCGGTTTGCGTCTCGGCGGTTGCCTTCAACTCTTCTTCGCTCGGCGAATTAAGCCACGAAAAAGCAAAGATTACAACCCCCATAAGCACCAAGCCTAAAATGGTATTTCTATCCATCTGCTATTTTTATCGTTTTTCGTTTAAAGTAAATCGTTTATTGTTGTTCTTTTATCTCTAATCTTTAATCTCTAATCTTTAATCTCTAATCTACGCTTTAGCGTTATCAATAGCCGCTTTAACGAAGCTCAAGAATATTGGATTGGGCGAGAGCACCGTGCTGCTGTATTCGGGGTGATACTGCGTGCCGATAAACCATTTCAAGGTCGGGATTTCGACAACTTCGACCAAGTGAGTTTCGGGATTCTCGCCGACGCATTGCATTCCGGCAGCCTCGAACGCCTTGCGATATTCTTCGTTGAACTCAAAGCGATGGCGGTGACGCTCGCTGACGAAGGTCGAACCGTAGGCTTGTGCGGCTTTCGAGCCGTCGCGCAGGACGCAGTCGTAGGCGCCCAAACGCATCGTTCCGCCCATGTTCGAAATGCTCTTTTGCTCTTCCATAAGGTCGATTACGTTGTAGGGCGTTTGCGGATTCATCTCGGTGCTGTTGGCGTCTTTCAAGCCGAGCACGTTGCGCGCAAACTCGATGACCATACACTGCATACCCAAGCAGATGCCGAAGGTGGGCACGTCGTGCTCGCGGCAATACTTGATGGCTGAAAATTTGCCGTCGATGCCGCGTTGGCCGAATCCCGGAGCGATAATCACGCCGTCGAGCCCGGCAAGTTTCTCTGCCACGTTGCCGTCGTCGACTTTCTCGGAGTGAATATAGACGAGGTTGAGTTTGTGATTGTTATAGGTTGCCGCTTGGAAGAGCGACTCGTTGATTGACTTATATGCGTCTTGGAGTTCGACGTATTTACCTACCAGACCGATTGTAACCGTCTTTTCGGCAGTCTGCATCTTGTCGAGGAATGCCGTCCAGCGCGACATGTCGGGCTCGCCTTCGTAGGGCGTATTGGTCTTGCGCAGGATTATCTCGTCGAGGTGTTGCTCGTGCATTGTCAACGGCACTTCGTAAATCGACGGAACGTCAATCGATTGGATAACGGCGTCGGGCGACACGTTGCAGAACAACGCCACTTTGCGGCGCATTGCCGCCGGTATGTCTTTCTCGGTGCGCAAAATCAGGATATCGGGCTGAATACCGACCTCTTGCAACTGCTTTACCGAGTGCTGAGTAGGCTTTGTCTTGAGTTCTTTCGCTGCTTTGATAAAAGGCACGTAGGTCAAGTGGATGCAGATACAATTGCTGCCGAGTTCCCACTTGAGTTGGCGCATCGATTCCAAGAACGGAAGCGACTCGATGTCGCCGACAGTGCCACCGATTTCGGTGATAACGAAGTCGTATTTTCCCGTATTGCCGAGCAACTTGACGTTGCGCTTAATCTCGTCGGTGATGTGAGGCACGATTTGCACGGTCTTGCCGAGATAGTCGCCGCGGCGCTCCTTGTCGATAACGCTCTGATAGATGCGACCTGTCGTAATGTTGTTGGCGCGCGAGGTGTGCACATTCGTAAAACGCTCGTAGTGTCCCAAGTCGAGGTCTGCCTCGTGGCCGTCGACTGTCACATAGCATTCGCCATGTTCGTACGGATTAAGCGTACCCGGGTCGATGTTGATGTACGGGTCAAACTTTTGGATTGTCACTCTAAAACCGCGCGAAAGCAAGAGTCTTGCCAACGACGACGAAATTATGCCTTTGCCAAGCGACGACACAACTCCTCCGGTCACAAAAATGTACTTCGTTTCCACTTTTATCGCATTTTATCAATTATTTTGCAAAGATATGGAAAAACTGTGAGATTAACAAAAGTGGAGCGCATTCCCGAAGCCGGGAATGCGCTCTGTCTACTATCGACTATTATTTCGACTTATCGAACAATCAATTTTGCGGTATTCGTGCCACGGGCATCGGCTACGCGCACAAGATAGATGCCGCGCTCCATTCCGTCGGTCGACAGTGCCGCTACGGCGTCGATGCTACGCTCCATCACTTTGCATCCGCTCAACGTGTAGATTTCGACGAGAGCTGCGCCTTCGGCTGCCACGGTAAACTGTCCGCCACGGGCTACCGGATTGGGGTAAATAGCAGCGGCGCTTGTCTTGGTGGCAGCGATGCCGCCTTGTGCTTGACTATAGATTGCCTCCCAACCGGGAACAAGTATCTCGAACTCCGTATCTTTTGTCGATGCGCCCATGTCGAATCGCAACGTGTTGAACGTGATGGGATAAATGCCGATGTCGTCGGGATCGCACCAGTCGCTCAAATCGAACTCAACGGTCGTTTCGACGTTTGTCGGTAGTGTTTCTTCGGTTGCCACCCACACGCCGGAGAGCGCGCCGAGAGCATTCTTTGCCGACGCCGAAACTTTCTTGATGGTAGCATTGCCGGGGTTGACGCGAACGCGCAACTTGTCGGGGATGCTCCACACGGTCATGGGGCGCTCTACAGAGATGTAGGCGCCGCGCGATGTGCCGTTGCCGGTATAGTTCAAGCGGAAGCCGTTGTCGAGTTCGGCGATGGCGAGCCCGGTGCCGCCGGTCTGCTTGAGTGTCCAGCCGTCGGTGGGGAATTCGCGCAACACGGGCATCACGTTGGCTGTCGGTATCTCGACGGTCACTTCGAGTTCGCCGACGAAGTTGCCTACCGTGCCGGTAATTGTCGTCGTTCCGTCTTTAAGACCGTTAATCACGCCGCTTGTAGCCCCAACGGTGGCGATTTCGCAGTCGTCGGAGGTCCATGCCACCGCCATCGGGCTTATGGGCATCGAAGTTTCGCCCATCATAGCGTTTACTTCAACCTCGTATGCGCGATGATTGTCGAGCAGCACTTTGCCGAGGCGCAAGGAAACATTGTCGCTGAGTTCGACAGTGACGGGAATGGTTGCCGTCAAGCCGTTATAGGTTGCCGTAAGCGCCTGTGTGCCGCTGCCGACTCCGTAGAACGTCGCGCCGTCGTTGATAATCGTGCCGAGGCTTTCGGGACACGAGAGCGTTACGCCTTGCACGTCGGTATCGATGAGCAGTCCGTATTGGTTATAGCCGTAGAATTTGGGCGTATAGATGCCGTATTTTGGGAATTTCATCGACCAGTCGACGAAACGAATTTCGGCGATTGTGTTGTCTTCGGGTTGATTGAGCACGGCGTGTAGGCTGTTGGAAACGGCGCGTTCGTGGCCGTCGCTCGGGTCGTTGACTATACCCAATTGCTGCATAAACATAGTCGAGCTGCCGCCGCCGTCGACGTTGACAGCATCGTAGCAACCGGCATAGCGCATAATGTCGGCACCCTGGGTGTAGGTACAGCCGCTTGAGCGCGCGGAACGTCCGTCGACGAGTCCCCACACCATCACGGAGCGGTCTTCGTTGTAGCCGAACATCGTGCGCGGGTTGTAGGCATCGCGGGCGTTGATAAAGCGTCCGGCTGTGTAGGCAGTCACGCCGCGGTCGAGGATGATGACGTCGCCGCCGCTGGCTTCTTTCAGGTCGGGCTTGATGTCGTAGTTTGCCAAGCGCGTTTCGAAGAGCATGGTGATTTCTTCGCCGTCGGCGAGGGCGAGCACGTCGGCAACGCGGCTACCTTTTGCCGACAGAACAGCTTCGCCGGGCTTGACTTGCATATTTCCTCCGGCAACGGGCGAGCCGACAACGACCATCTTGAACGGGCTATTGATTGCCCAGCGCTCACCGTCGGCAAGACGCACGCGAATCTCGGTGGCGTCGGATGTCTTTGTCCAGTGTCCGCCGAGTTCGTTATAGAGCACGAGTTGGTTGTCGTTGAGGTCGTGGTTGATGTGGCTGAGCGACACACTTGTACCGTCGGCGCGGGTCATTGTCCACGACTGTTTGGGGAAGTCGCACCACATATTTTTGTCGTAGTCCATAAAGAAATGCCCGTAGTTGGTCGCCTCATCGTCGTCGAACATGGCGATTTGTCCGTCCATGTAGCAGCAGCGATGGGGATTGCCGATATAGGGGTCCCAGGTGATGTAGAAGTCGGCATTACAACTTGCGTAGTAGTAATTGCCGGGAGCGTTTTTGCGGATGGCAATCGACGAGGGTGTTTCGACGGTGAGAAGCGAGTCGTTGCCCAACTCCATACGGAACTGCACGTCGTCGTGGTTCTTCATGTCGAACGTCAAGAAGTGGGCGCGCATGTGCGTTGTCAATCCGTCACCGTGAAGGTAGACGAGCGTATACATTGTGCCCGGACCGACTTTTTCGTGGCGAAGCGTGTCGACAGTAAACGTCTCGACGATGGGTTCGCCGTTGGTGGCATCGTTACGGTTGAGTGTCCATTGTGTGGAAGCATAGACGCCGAGAGCCACCGATAGAAGTAAAAAGGTTAAAAGTTTTCTCATAATATAAGTTTTATGTTAGCGGAATTTCGACTATAATCTATTCGGGCTGCAAGTTCGCAAAAATTCTCGAAATTCGAAAGCAAAAACGCACAAAAATGCTCGCCGAGAAGCAACATAAAAACATAAAAAGCGCACCCGGCGAGGATGCGCTTTTTCGATATATAAGTTCTAAACTTATTTCACAGATGCTTTGCCTGTAGTGAAGTTGAGAGTTACAACTTGACCGGCACCAACGTTAACGCGTTCTTGGTCACCACCTGTACCGCGGTAAGCGATAGCGTCGCCGAAGAAGATGAACTCACTCTGCCACCAGTCGCCGAGCCATTGCGTATTGTCGCTGTTCAACGGGTGAACGCAGAGACGGAGTTCGCCGTCGGCAGCAAGCGGTTTAGAAGTAAATACGCCG
Source organism: Candidatus Limisoma sp. (assembly GCA_051872175.1). GTDB lineage: Bacteria > Bacteroidota > Bacteroidia > Bacteroidales > Muribaculaceae > Limisoma. The sequence continues at coordinate 10,570 of JBJEDP010000274.1, read as the reverse complement.
TCGGCAGTTGTCGGAACGTTGAACAACCAGTTTGCATCGTCGCCCCAAACGCCACCTGCGCAAGAACCGTAAACGTATACGTTCGGCGGGAATACGTTAACAACGAATTCGAAGCCTGCGTTGCCGAGTTTCTTTTCAACGCCGAAGAGATACCAACCAGCCTTCGAGAGAGCGATGTTACCACCGTCGTTAACGAAATCAACACCTGCTACGTTCGAAACGAGAGTAGCGCCGTCGTAGCCGAATTCGCCACCGTCCCAATCTGCGTTTGTGTTGAACTTGAAGCCTTCGCCACCGCCAACGTAAGCCAATACCCAGTACTTCCAAGAATTAGTAGCGCCGTTTTCGTTAGCCCAAGCGGGAATCATTGTCGGAGCGTTATCCCAGCTCCAACCGCAGAATTCGCCAATCATGAACATTGTCGGAACGACTTTTGCTACGTTGAAGGTATTGTTTAGCATGTCGATGCTGATGTTGTAAAGACCGTCTTCAGCGATATTGATTGCTTTAGCAGCGTCGCCATAAGCGAGGTCGCCCGAAGTAGAATTGTCGTTAGCGGCACCCCAAGAGTAAAGGTAAGCGTTGTCGGGGTCAGCCTTAGCGCTTTCAACACCACGAGAACCGATGAATTGGATGGCACCTTTCTTCAACTCAACAGTAGCCGAGAAGATAGGATCGTCGTAGAGGTCAGTATCAGCGTGGTCGAGCTTGATAAGGTTATTATCCCAACCGTCACCGAACCAAACGTCGGTAACAACGTAGTAAGACGGGTCGATAACGATACCGAGGTCGATAGGAGTAACAACAACCTTAGTTGCCATCAAATAAGTATCATTAGCGAAAGCAACACGCGAAGTGCCGTCGGTAAGATACGGGATGAAGCGGAACCAAAGCGGTTTAGCGTTCGGCGTTTTGCCGTAGAAAGCACGGAAAGCGGCGTTAACGTTGTTTGCTTGGATAGCGCCACCGTTCATTTGATATTGCTTAACGTCAGCAAAATTTTCGTCAGCAGCGATTTGTACGTCATAGTCAACGGTAGTACCTTCGTTGAGCGCAGGTGTTGCAGTAGTGTTAACCAAAGCGAGTTGGTATGAGGACTGCACATTGTTGAGGTTGAGAGCATCAATCAACTCAGCACCCGGCGCTACGGTCAAGCCGTTAACGGAAGTGATAGGCGCTTGCGGATTCGACTGCGGAAGAGCCTCATCATAGTCGTCGCAGGCTACGAAGCCAAGTGCGAGGACCGACATTAAAAATATACCTAATTTTTTCATATTGTATTCTCTGTTTTTTGGCTTTCATCGGGGTGCCTACCCGCGTTGGGTAGCACCCCTACGAAGCCTTTTAAGGTTATTATTTTACTTCTCCGTAACCGGTTGCAAAGTTGAGGTAAACTTTAGTACCTGCAGCGTTACCAACGCGTTCTTGGTCGCCGCCGTTACCGCGGTAAGCAATCTTCTTGTCGAAGAAGATGAACTCGGTGTGCCACCAGTCACCGCCCCAGTAACCACCTTCGGTGTCTTCGGGGTGGATGCACAGACGCAAGCAACCGCCTTCTTCAGTACCCGGAGTTGCAACCAACGCGGGCGATTCGAACATACCGTCGGCAGTGTCAGGAACTGACAATGTCCAGTTGGGATCGTCACCCCAGTTGCCACCGTTAGCAGGACCGTAGACATAAACTGTCGGCGGGAATACGTTGAGAGTGTACTTGAAGTCGCGACCTTCGATAGCGATATCGATAGCGAAGATATACCAACCACTCTTGTTGAGACCGATGTTGCCACCAGCGTCTACCATTTCAAGACCCGGAACTGTTGTTTTGAATGTAACGCCTGCGAAACCGAAGTCGTTGCCATCCCAAGCAGTCTTGTAGTTGAACTTGAAGCCTTGTCCTTCTTGGTCAGCACCCTTAACGTAGCGGATGCACCAGAACTTGGCAGGATAAGAGTGAACGGGCACCATTTCTGCGCAGTTACCCCAGTCCCAACCGCAGAATTCGCCAATCATGTAGAAGTTCGCGGGAAGTTCTACTGCCGGCAATGCGAAGTAAGGAATAGTGTTGATAGTAACAGCGTTCGAAGTGATTTCGCTACCCTCGATGAGAGCGCTGCTCACTTTAGAGTGGATGCGAATGGTCACGGGCAAAGTGCCGGTTTCAGTAGCTGCAAGGGCAGCGTCGATGTCGGCTTGGTCAGTCCAACCGTAAGCCGAGCAAACAGCCATAGCGAAGTCGTTGGCATCAACTTGGATGTCGCAAGTGTGGAAGGTACCGCTGACGGTAGCTGCATGTTCGAAACTTGCATCAGTTGCTACTTCAACAGTGTAGTCGCACACTGCGCTGTAACCATAGTCGGGTTGCGAGAAAGTCAAGTTGACAGTACCCGCATTGATTAAGTCGTAGACACCGTTGCTGAACTGCGGCTGATTGAGCACGAAAGTCGTCGGTGCTTTATATTCTGCAATTTTGTTGGCCGGTTCATCTTCGATACACGAAGTGAACATTGCTGCAGTAGCAAAAGCCATCAATAAATATTTCAATTTCATTGCATTAACTGTTTAAAGATTAATAGCCTGGATTCTGGATTGAAGCAAACTCCGGTTGCGCGGCAATCAGGTTAGCAGGAATCGGGAATACTGTTTGGTAGTCGTTGATGTCGGTACCTTCGTAAACGCCACCTTTCCAAGCCCAGTTGTAACCGCTGGTAAACTTGTGGAAGCGAACGAGGTCGGAACGACGGTGATTTTCCCAGTAGAGCTCACGAGCGCGCTCGTCGAGAAGAGCGTCGGAGGTAAGGTTGGTCCAAGCAGCCGCACCTGCGCGTTCGCGTACGACGTTGACAGCTTCGAGAGCTTCAGCTGCGCTGCCTTGACCGCCGAGTACGTAGCATTCAGCCTTCATAAGGTAGATGTCGGCAAGACGGAACAACGGAAGGTCGGTGTCCGGGTGAACGTTTGCGCTCAATGCCTTAGAAGCTGCCGAGATGTTGTTGATGGTCACAGGAGCAGTCTCGTCATTGAGATAGAATGTACCGTCTTCTTTAGTAAGCAAGTTGGTAAACTTGATAGCGGCATAACCGTTGTTGTACTTAGAGTAGTCGGTATTTTCTTTAGTGAAGCCTTCAGCCTCTTTGCACCAGAGGTCGTCGCGGCAGTCGTTCGAGTCGATAAATTTGTCAGAGAATTGTTCGCGAGCGTGCATACAGCCCCATTGGTCGTTGATACCATAGTCGGCGCATGCCATTTTGTATTTGCTCTTAGCGATGTCGACTTCTTCGTAGGTGTTAGCACTACCGTTGCTCAAAGCGGCTGCCATCAAGTAGCGAGTACCACCGTAAGCTTGAGTGTAAGTATTTTCGTAAGGAACACCCCAAAGGATTTCGTTTTCGTCAGCTTTCGAGCCACCGGGCATGTAACGGTCGTTGTTTGCCGAGAACACTGCAAGATAGTGGTTAGCCAAACCTGAGCCCTTGAAACCGCCACCTTTGTGGTTAGCGATGATTTGGTTGCAGAGGTCGAGACATTCTGCGTAGTGGTTTTCGCCAACGTAGATTTCTGCGTTGAGGTAAACCTTAGCAAGAAGAGTCTTCACACCGTCGAGACCAACACGGCCGTAAAGCAACTTAGCGTCGGCAGGCCAAGTAGCGATGATGTCCTTAAGTTCGGCAACGAGCTTAGCATAAAGGTCTTTGCGAACGATAGGAGTCGGGTTAGTACCATAAGGCACAGTTTCGTCAACCCAACCTGCGTTACCCCACATGTCGAGCACGTTGTAGTAAGCAAGAGCGCGGATAGCGCGAGCTTCGCGAACGAATTGAGCAGCGTTGTTCATCGTAGTTTTGTTATTCAATTCGATGCCTGAAGATTCAACTTGACGGATGAAGTCGTTGCAGATAGCGATGATGACATACAAACGGCTGTAAGTACCGTAAACGAGACCGTGACCGTTAGTCCACGAACCCTTAACGATGTTGTCGACACCGTCCTCGGTGTAAATCCAAGCACATTCGTCGGTCGACTTTTCGTTGAGCATAAACAAAGCACGTTGGTAGCAAGATTTACCGGCGTCCATACCGCTAAGGTCGGCAGAGCCTTCGCCCGATTGACCGGAAACGGCGAGTACGGAATAACATTTATTTAACGCCTGAGGCAAATAAGTGTCAGGATCGTTTGCAATGTCTGCCCAGGTGAACGACCTCGGGTCTTCGGGAGTCAAGTCGAGGTCGTTGACACAAGACGTCGACAGAGCACCAAGACCGAGAATAACTGCGGCAGAGGCTATTAATTTATTGATAGATTTCATATTGTTTTCTATATTAATTAAAGGTTAGAATGTTGCAACCAAACCAAGAGTATAGGTAGTAGGACGCGGATAAACGTTGTTGTCGATACCGCTGAATGTTTCAGGATCCAAACCGTTATACTTGGTGATTACGAACGGATTTTGAACAGCGCCGTAGAGACGGAGGCGAAGTCTTTCTTTGCAGAGATCCTTCCAAGTGTAACCAAGAGTAATGTTGTCGACGCGGAGGAAGTTACCGTTGCGGAGATAGTAGTCGCTCAAGTAGAGGTTTTGACCGGTTTCGCCGGTGAAGTAAACATCAGTGTCAACAAGGTTTGTCAAGTGAGTGTTAACCCAAGTACGGTTCAACACGTTGCGTTGCGAAAGTACGTTGTTGTAAACTTTTGCACCGAAGTTAGCGCGAAGAGTCAAGCCGAAGTCCCAGTTCTTATAGTTGAACGTGTTGCTCATCGACATAGTTACCTTCGGGTCTTTTTGATAACGGAATACGCGGTCGTTGTCGTCGATAGCGCCGTTACCGTCTTGGTCAACAAATTCGCCTTCAATCGGGTTACCTGCTTCGTCGTATACTTGTTCATAGAGGTAGTAAGTAAATGCAGGATAGCCTACTTTGTGAGCTTGAACGAGGTTGTTCGTACCACCGCTGATGCTTGTTACGGCAACGAATGCGTTGGGGTCGTCGGTGTTGTTAAGTTTTGTGATTTCGTTCTTGTTCCAACCAACGTTGTAGTCGATAGTCCAAGTGAAGTCCTTAGTAACAATCGGTTTAGCGTTGATAGCGAATTCAAGACCGATGTTTCTCATCGTACCTACGTTGATAGTCATCTCGTTGGTAGTAGCAGAGCCGATAGGCACGGTTACGTTACAGAGAAGGTCTTCGGTGTCGCGGAGATACCAGTCCAAAGATGCGTTGATACGGTTGTTGAGGAACGAAACGTCGATACCGGCGTTGTAAGTAGTAGTTTCCTCCCACTTAAGGTCTTTAACATATCCACCCGGATAGAGAGTTTGTTGATATGTGATTTCGCCTGTTGCGGGGTTTACGTACGGATAGAACGAACCTTGAGAAGCTTGTGTATAAGTAGCGAGGTAGGGGAAGTAGTTGCCCGGGATATCTTGTTGACCGGTAACACCCCAACCGAGACGCAACTTAAGTTCGTTAACAACGTCTTGAGCGTCTTTCATAAACGACATGTTGCTAATCTTCCAACCCAAAGCAACTGCGGGGAAGAGACCCCAACGAGTGTCTTCAGAGAAACGAGAAGAAGCGTCGTCACGAAGAGTAACTGTCAAGAGGTAAGTATCTTTGAACATGTAGTTCAAACGTCCGTAGAACGAGAGGAGTTGAAGTTCGTTAACCCAAGGAATTGTCGGAATATCTTGGTAGATAGTACCGATTTTTGAGTACGATTCAGTGTTAGTAAGCAAAGTGTATTCACCGGTAGCGTTGTCGTAAGTCGGAGTGAGATAACCCGGCGACATGATTGTGCCGGCATCGCCGAAGCCACGGTTTTTGAAGTGTTGCCAAGAATAACCTGCGATGAAGTCGATGTTAGAATCGATAGCGTCGATTTGCTTCTTATAGTTCAAGTAGAACTCAAGAAGAGTGTTTTGCTTCATTTGCCAAGTGTAAGTTTGAACAGAAGCGCCGTCGCGGTCGTAGTTGGCCCAAGCGAGGGGTGAGTTCTCGGCAATTGTGTTGTATTCCTTAGTGCGCGACCAGTCGTAACCGAGGTTCAAGTTAGCGTGGAGGTCGGGGAGGAAATGGAAAGCATAGTCGAGTTGCAAGTTGCCGTTCGAACGGAGGACGTCGGCATAGTTGTCGCGTTCGTTCATCATAGCAACGGGGTTGCCGGTAGCGTTGATGTTGTATGTAGCACCGTTACGCCATACGAAGTAGCCGTTGTAGAGCGGACGGCAAGCGCACGACTTAGCCGACATAGGATAGTCGTAATAAGTTTCTTGAGTCGGGTCGAAAGCGATAGCAGCGCCTACGATACCACCACCGTCAACGAAGTTGTTGTGGAAGTAGTAACCCTTAGCGTTCAATTGCACGCTCAAGTGACCATCGAAGAATTTCGGAGTCAAGTTGATACCTGCGGTCAAGCGGTCCATGCTTGAGCCGTGAACGATACCGTTGTTTTGAGTGTAGTTAACGCTTACACGATAGGGAAGGAAGCCGGCAGCACCACCAACGCTGAGGTTATAGTCGTGCGAAACGGAAGTGCGGAGCACGTCGTCTTGCCAGTCGTGGTTGTCACGCCATTTGCGGTCGAGGTATGCGTTGTTGTGCGGGTCGCGTTTTGCTGCGGGGTCGCCAACGGGGCCGAATGCCAAAGTAGCATCGTGGCCTGCACCCCAGTAGTTAGTGATAACATCTCTAAACTCAGAAGCGGTGAGCACGTCAATAGTCTTTCTTGCTTTGTTGACATACATGTTAGCCGAGAAGTTGACTTGCGGCTTACCTGATTTACCTTTCTTGGTTGTGATGATGATGACACCGTTAGATGCACGCGAACCGTAGATAGCGGTTGCCGAAGCATCCTTGAGGACGGTCATCGATTCTACGTTGTCGGGGCTTACCATAGCCAACGGGTTCGACATACCTTGCACTGAAGTGTTGTCGATGGGCACACCGTCGATGACGATAAGCGGGTCGTTGGTAGCGTTCAACGACGAACCACCACGGATACGGATTGTAGCGTTGGCTTGAGGGTCACCACCTGCAGATGTTACAACAACACCCGGTGATTTACCTACCAACAGGTCTTGCGCTGAAGTTGCCAAGCCGGCTTCGATTTCGTCGGGCTTTACTACCGACACCGAACCCGTTGCGTCTTCTTTCTTGACAGTACCGTAACCGATGGCTACCACTTCTTCAAGAACCACGCTGTTCTCTTTGAGAACGACCTTGATGTTTGTTTGGCCGTTGACTGCCACTTCCTGTGTCAAATATCCGATGTAAGATACTTGAAGTACGGCGTCTTTCGGCACGTTAATTGAAAAATTACCGTCAAAGTCCGTAGCCTGTCCGACTGCGGTCCCTTTGGCTAACACGTTGGCGCCTATAATAGGCTCGCCTTGTTCATCGGTAACAGTACCCTGTACGGTCACCGTCTGTGCGAATGCAGGTATCGCCGCTAACAATGCAATTAAGAATGTCATTAGCGTCCTACGATTCAACTGAAAACAAAAACTCTTCATTTAAGAATTGATTTAGTTTTACATTGGTATTAATACTCACTAATTATTTTTCTCTCTTGAAAATTACTGCCATTATCTGACTATACCACAAAGGAATAGCCCTCTTTTTCATAGTAGAGGATACCGAACCATAAGCGTTACATTCATACAACAACAATAGTTTTGCTTGCAAACTTAATATTTTTTTTACGAACATTCTAACTTTTTGTGCCCATTTTTTTGTTTGCGGCAAATATTTAACAATAGTTAATCGCGTTTTTTTTGCTTTTTTACAACCCGTGCAAAATTTTACACCTTATATTATACATATTTTTGTCGGCGAAACTCGGGTGTCAGTCTTTGCAGTTTATCGTAATGATGTCGGACAGGCGGGTCGAATAGAGCCGTGAGGCGTGTTCGCGGCGCACCATATCTGCGAGCCCGGAGCCGAGCGATGCCAGATGGACGCCGGCGCCGTCGATGCGATGGTTCACGCTGTCGAGCGTACGCATCAGCCGCTGACGCTTCTCGAAGTCGGTCATATCGGTGAACAGACTCGGCTGGACGCCACGACTTCCGGCAACGCGACTGACGATGATACCCGCCTTTTTATAGCCCAGGCGCGGCAGATAGACTTGGTCGAGCGCAGCCAGTGCGGCACGCAGAATCAGAGTGGTGTCTTGCGTCGGTTCGTCGAGCAGACATCGCGCGGCATTGGCATAAAAGGGTTCGTATTGGCTAAACCGATTAGTGGCCACAAACGTCTGAATTTCAACGGCATAAAGCCCTTGTTCGCGAAGCCGATGCCCTACCGTTGTGGCGAAAGCAGCCATCGAGCGACGCAGCTGGTCGAGTTGATAGAGCGCACGTTCGAACGAATGCGACGACGTGATGGTTTTGTGGTCGGCAGGCACCGGTTCGTCGACCACACAAGACTCGCCGTTGAGTTCGCGCCACGTACGTTCGCCCACGACGGTAAACAGCGCACGCACCTCCGCCTGCGACATACGGGCAAAGTCGAGCGCCGTCTTCACCCCGCACGAAAGCAGTCGCTTGGCGTTCTGACGCCCCACGCCCCAGACGTCGCCGACCTCGGTCAGGCTCATCGCTTTCTCTGCCTTTGCGGTGCTGTCGATGACGCAACAACCCCGATAGCCGGGGTATTTCTTAGCGAAACGCGACGCTATCTTGGCAAGCGTTTTCGTCGGCGCAATGCCCACCGAAACGGGGATGCCGACGTTTTTGCGAACCATGCGCGCCACGTCACGACCATAGGCATCGAGCCCGCTGCTGTCGTCGCCGAAATGCAGAAAAGCCTCGTCGATTGAATAGACTTCGATGCTTTCCGCCACGCCGCGCAACGTGGTCATCACACGCGCCGACATATCGCCATAGAGGCGGAAATTACTCGAAAACACCTCAACATGCTCGCGCTCAACCGTTTCGCGAATCTTAAACAGCGGGTCGCCGCGACGAATGCCCAACGCCTTTGCCTCGTTCGACAGTGCAACGGCGCAACCGTCGTTGTTGCTCAGCACTATAACGGGCCGACCGAGCAATTCCGGGCGAAACACCCGCTCGCACGACACAAAGAAGTTGTTGCAGTCGACAAGACCAATCATATCTTTCGGCGGCGTCGATTTGCTTTAATGGTATAGACAACGATGCCCCAAACCATAAACTCGTTATCTTCAGTCACTTCGATAGGCTGATAGTTGTGGTTCGACGGCATCAAAAGGAGACGTCGGTCGGGCGTAATTTCGATGCGCTTGAGCGTAAACTCGCCGTCGAGGCAGCACACCGCCAAGTCGCCGCTTTCGGGGTCAAGCGACTTGTCAATCACCAAGATATCGCCCTCGGTAATACCCTCTTCGCTCATCGAGTCGCCCACAACGCGACCGTAGAACGTCGACGACGGGTGCTCAATCAAGTCGCGATTGAGGTCGATGCAATCGTGCACATAGTCTTGCGCCGGACTCGGAAAGCCCGCGCGAATTCCCTCATCGGCGTACGATAGTTCAAGCACCGTCGACACGTCGGCAGGATATATCTTCAAATCTCCACTCATTGGCTTGTCTATTTGTTGACTGCAAAGATACAAAATATTGTCGACACATTGCACATACGCCACCCTTCGCGCCAACCCTTACGCCATCCCTTCGCGCCATCCCTTCACGCCATCCCTTCACGCCATCCCTTCACGCCATCCCTTACGCAACGTATTAGCAACAACCGCCCTTGTTCACAATTTCACGGTGTTCATTTTTAATGAACACACAAAAATAATGAACAAAATCTTTTGATTTCTAAGAATTGTTCACTAACTTTGCCGCGTTCATTAAAAATGAACAAACAAAAATACTGAACAAAAATGGTTTTAGCAAAACGTGAAACAATAAATTTAGCGCTGGGGGCATTGCGAGAAAAATTGGCATTACCCGAAGAGTCTGTCATTATAAAAGACGACAACCCTTGCGAAAATGTTGATGCGATTGTTCGGATTATGGATGTATATTTTCTATGCGAAGTCAAAAGCACCGTAACAACTGCGACCGTTGGGAATGTAGCGAGCCGACTAAAGGAGTTGGCAGCGACAGAAAAGCGACCGACATTGCTTATTGCCAAATATATTACGCCACACATCATTGACGAATTGGCAAGCAAAGGCGTCAACACACTTGATTGCGTCGGCAATTGCCACATCAGACATGAAAGAGGAAACAAAATCATATTTCACCTGACCAACAAAGGAGAAAAAAACACTTTAATAGCAGAAAAGCCTTATCCGGCATTCCAAGAAGCAGGATTGAAAGTGATTTTTTATCTATTGCAGGATATTGCCAATGTAGACAAGCCTTACAGAGAAATACAAGGTGCAACCGGGATTTCTTTGGGAGCCATTAAGAATGTTTTCGAAGTCTTGACGGAGAGAAATTTCATCTTGCAAACCAATAGACGACGAGTTCTCAAAAATAAAAACGCTTTTTTCAATCTTTGGGTGGAGAATTACAATCAAGTGTTGAAACCTAGATTGTTGCTTGGGAAAATGAGTTTCCGAACAAATGACCAGAGGATGAATTGGAC
>JBJEDP010000273.1:0-18631 GCA_051872175.1 Candidatus Limisoma sp. | reverse complement strand
CGATGATTCGCGATTTTGCGCTTTCGGTCGGTTGAATGTTCTTGCTTTCGGCGAGTTTTTCAACGAGTTTCTTTTCATTCGCCGAAAGATGTTCGGGCGTATAGATAAGCACGTTGATAAGTTCGTCGCCGGTACCGCCGCCGTTGAGCGAAGGCAGACCTTTTCCGCGCAGGCGCAAGATTTTGCCCGACTGCGTGCCGGCTTCGATGTTGATACGTGCTTTGCCGTCGATGGTAGGCACTTCGACGCGTCCGCCGAGTATAGCCGTGGCAAAGTCAATCATCAAGTTGTAGCAAACGTCGTTGCCTCGGCGCACGAGTATGGGGTCGCGCTCTTCGATGATGTGTATGAGCAAGTCGCCGGTAGCGCCTCCGCGACGTCCGGCATTACCTTTGCCGCGCAGATTCAGCGCCATCCCGTTTTCGACGCCTGCCGGGATGTTGACTTCGATGATGTCTTCCTTGTGGACGACGCCTTCGCCCGAGCAGTGCGGACATTTGTCGGTGATGATGCGACCTTCGCCTTGACAGTCGGGGCATACCGATTGTGTCTGCATTTGTCCTAAGAATGTGCGCTTGATTGACGTGACGACACCGCTACCGTGGCAGGTTTCGCAAGTCTTGAAAGCCGTGCCCGACTTTGCGCCGGTACCTTTACATTCTTCGCAGGCTACGTAATGGCTGATTTTGAACTTTTTGGTGACGCCGTGAGCAATGTCTTTAAGGCCCACTTTGACGCGAATCTGCAAGTCGCTGCCACGCGTCTGTCGCGCTGCGCCTCTGCCGAAGCTGCCGCCGAAACCACCGCCAAAACCGCCACCAAAGGCGTCGCCGAAGATGTCGCCGAAGTGCGAGAATATGTCGTCCATCGACATTCCGCCGCTGCTGAAGCCGCCAAAGCCGCCACCGCCGAATCCTTGCGGACCCATGTTGTGACCGTATTGGTCGTAGCGGGCGCGTTTGTCCGGGTTGCTAAGCACGTCGTATGCTTCCGCTGCTTCTTTGAATTTCTCTTCAGCTTCTTTGTCGCCCGGATTGCGGTCCGGGTGATATTGTATGGCTTTTTTGCGGTATGCCTTTTTTATTTCGTCGGCTGTGGCGTTTTTTGCTACGCCGAGCACTTCGTAATAATCTCTCTTTTCCATTCTTCAATTCCTCTTCTTTCTATTGACCGACAACGACTTTGCTGTGGCGAAGCACTTTGTCGTTAATCATATATCCTTTTTGAACAGTGTCAATCACTTTGCCTTTTTGCGATTCGTCGGGTGCGGGGAAAGTGGTTACTGCTTCGTGATATTCAGTGTTGAAGTCGGCTCCGGTAGAATCGATAGGCTTAACGCCGTTCGATTCGAGATATTTCATAAACTTATTGTAAATCAGCGTGATGCCTTCGCGAAGTGCGTCGATGTCGTCGGTCTTTTCGCCGGCTTGGATGGCGCGCTCGAAGTCGTCGACAACGGGAAGAATGCCTTCCATTGCCTTTTCGCCGGCGTTTTTGATGAGCTCGGCGCGTTCGCGGATTGTGCGTTTGCGGAAGTTGTCGAATTCGGCAAGCAAAAAGAGGTATTCGTTTTTCGCTTTTTCAAGTTCTGCTTTCGCTTGCTCAAGCGGGTCTACGGGTTGTTGCTCTTCGGCGGCACCTTCGGTAGCTTCTGCTTGTTCTGCCGGCTGTTCGCCTTCGGCAGCGGCTTGCTGGCAGTCTACTTCCGGTTGCTCTACTTCCTTGTTTTCGTTTTGTTTAGTCATGATTTATGTTGTTTTTTTCTTATACATTAGTTATTATAGGCAAGTTTGATACAAAAAACTTGCCAAACCGGTCGTTGCGCGTGCTAATTTGCTCGGAAAATCAGAGAAGGTAGCCATTCAGCGCCTTGGCGCACGACTCTGCCAAAGTGTCACTATCGAAGATGCCAAAAATGGCAGACCCTGAGCCTGACATGGCAGAATAAACGGCTCCGGCGCGGTAAAATTCCTGCTTGACATCGGCGAGTTGGGGGAATTTCGCGAATACGGAGGTCTCGAAATCGTTGACTACGGCGTCGCGCCATTCCTCGACGGGGCGTTGTAGCAGTTCGTTGAGAGGCACGCTCGGCTCTTTGGGTGTCACTCCGGCGTAGGCTTGGGCGGTCGATACATAGACGTCGGGCTTGACAACCACGATTCGGTAGTTGCCGAGGTCGATGTCGAAAGGCTCGAGGATGTCGCCGATGCCCGAAGCGAGCATGGGACGATTGTAGACGAAAAACGGGCAGTCGGCGCCGATGCGCACCAGCCGTTTCGCCAATTCGCTTTCCGTCAAGCCGAGGGCGAACATTTCGTTGAGCATCACAGCCAGCCGAGCGGCATCCGACGAGCCGCCGCCGAGTCCCGCACCGTCGGGAATGTGCTTGTAGAGGTTGATTTCGACGGGCGGCAGAGCGAATTCGTCGGCGAGTAGCCGATATGCTTTCATCACGAGGTTTTTCTCCGGCGGACAGTCGATGGCGCGGCCGAATGTGCGGAGGCTTAGCGTCGGGCTTTCGACAACTTCTACCGAATCGCAAAGCCTGATGGGGTAGAATAGGGTGGAGATGTTGTGGTAGCCGTCGGCGCGTCGGCTGACGATGTTGAGTCCGATATTTATTTTTGCGTTAGGGAAAGTTATCATACTGAAGTTATTTTGACGTCCAGAAATCGAGGTATTTGCGAGCAACCGCGTCTGCATTGTGATGGCGTTCGACGTAGGTTCGGCTTTGGTCGGAGAGCGTGCTGATGCGTTGCGGGTCGACGACGAGTTGCTCGAGTTTGCGGTATACGTCGTCGGCGTCGGGCAGCACGTTGACGATTGGGCGCAGGCTTTCTTCGCCGAGAATTTGGTAGTTCTCCTCTTCGCCGCCGCCGACAACGACAAGCCCTTTCGCCATTGCCAGCAGGGCGTTCATTGCCGGCGTGTAGGAGTAGAGTTGGTCGAGGATGACGTGGCACGAATCCATCATGTGCTGATATTGGTCGAATGGAACGGAAACGGCTTTTACAATCTCGCAGCGGTCGGGATAGCGGTTGTGCAACTTCTCGAGGGCGGCGAGCATAATGTCGGTGCCTTTATACTTGCTGCGTTGTCGCGAAATGCCGATGAAAAAGCGCACCGGACCATCGACCGACGGGGCTACGCGCTCGATGGCGTCGACGTCGATGGGGAAGGGTATGAATTGCAGTTTCTCGTTGTAGAGCCGCTTGTAGCAAGCGTAGTATTCATAGAGTCCGGCTATTATGCCGTTGCAATCGTTGGCGATGTAGCGATTGGCGGTCTCTTTATCGGTTCCGACCCAGTCGTCGACTTCGCGCATGGCGATTTCGTCGGTGCGGAGGGTGTCGCCGAAGTTGAAGTCGGAGTAGCGCAGCGGCCGCTGTTGCCTACATTCGTCAATCCAAAAGAAGTCCATGCCGAAAGCGCCGAGGAAGGTCTTTCGGTTATGCCGTTTGAGATACTTGTAAGCGAGGAGGTTTTTTCGGGGATTGACCTCGAAAAACATCGGGTTGATGAGTTGCACGACGTCGTAGCCGCGCATCCGAGCCAAGGCGAAAGCCAGCCGACGGTAGAAGTCGATTGTGCCGAGGCGCGAATCCATTTTGCGGTCGAGGTCGATGTCGCGCGGATAGTTTTTCCAGAAGTCGCCGTTGGAAGCAACGCAGACGTCGTGCCCAAGCCGCCGCAGCGCTTGTGCGAGTGTCCAATGGACGTTGCTGTATTCCCCGAGTAGAAGTATTTTCATAAGGCTCTGAATATTAGTCGGAGTAATCGCATACGTCGGCGTCCGGCGGTGGCGAAGCGTGCGAGCGTGTATTTGCTGTTGTAGCGAGCCTTCGGCGCAGGCAGAACACCGTCGTCGAAGAGTCGGTTGAGCCAACGGTCGAAAAACTCTTCGTCGGGAGCGAGTCGGAGCAGGTTGTAGGCAAACGCCACGCAGTCTTGGTCGATGCATCGGCTGAGCGCACGTCGCGGCTTGCCGTCGAGTCCGCGGCACACGTCGCGCAGACTTGCGATGACGGTGAGGAAGTCGGCAAAGGTCTTTTCGATGTGGTCGGCTGAGCGTTTGCCGGTTGTCGAGTCGGTGTGACGGTAGTAGGCGTATGCCTCTATGTTGGTGACCGTCAGCGTGTTGAACCGCAAAAACATCAACGGCATATATTCTTCGTCTTCGATAAAAATGTCTTGGCGAAAGCGTAATCCCTGCAGCCGACTGCGGCGTATCAAGCAATTCCAAACCACGCCCAATGCGCTGTTGTCGGTTAAGTAATCAACACCGGAAGTTCGGCAGACTATGTGTCCCGCTCTGACGTCGGCCGTCGGCTTGGCGTCGGTGACGTTGCGATGGCAAAACATTACGGCGTCGGGGCGTTCGTCGGCGGCTATTTCGATGATTTGTCGGTAGTTGTCGGCAATGAGAAAATCGTCGGAGTCGACAAACTGCACCCATTCTTTTTCGGCATTGTCCAACCCGCGATTGCGAGCGGCGCCTTGCCGTGCGTTGTCTTGTCGGAAGTAGCGTATGCGCGGGTCGTCGTAGCTGCCGGCTATCGCTTTTACGTCGGTCTCGGTCGAGCCGTCGTCGACAATCAGCGTTTCATAGTCGACCGTGTCGGCAGCCTTTGCAATGCTGTCGATGCAGCGCCGAAGCAGCACTTCCGGCGTGTTGTAAACGGGTATTATGAAACTTATCGACAATTCGAGCATAGACTATTTCAAGGTTTTTGCGAGCAGTCGGCAGTACGAGTTGCCGAGCAGCGCGTAGAGTAATGTTTTGACTTTTATTTTTGCAGAGCAGTCGCTGCGAAGCATTTTCGGAAGCGACACCTTGTGCCGAGGCAGAAGGTAGTTTCCGCCCAGACGCAACAACATTGCTTGCCAATTGCAGATTGTGATGAATAGCTCGTCGGTGCGGCAGCCGTCGAACGTCGGGCGCGTTTTGAGCAACTCCATCAGCGCAATTTCGGCGGTGACGAAGTCGGTGAGATTGCCGACGGTGTACGTTGTCGAAATCGAGCCGTCACGACGGCAGTAGTAGTACATTCCGGTCGGTGCAAAGCATATCCGTCGAGCGCGAGCGATGAGTTGCGGCACGGTGAAGACGTCTTCGTAGCATTTGCCTTCGGGAAATCGTATGTCGTCCCACAATGTGCGGCGAAATGCTTTGTTGGCGGAGTAGCAATGGAAGTAGCCGCGGCTTTCCGTCCAGCAGTCGAGCGCATTGCCGGTGCCGTAATTGTTGCGGTAGACGGAGCCGCCCGGTACGCCGTAGCCGATGCTGATGGGATATTCGACGATGTCGACGTCGTCGCCGACTGCTGCGGCAATGGCGGCAAGCGTGTCGGGCGCGATGAAGTCGTCGGAGTCGACAAAGGTGATAAATTCTCCGCGAGCGAGGTCGATACCCGTATTGCGTGCGGCGCTCAGCCCGCCATTCACCTTGCGATGTACCACCGTCACGCGACTGTCAGAGGCATAGCGGTCGCACACCGATTCGCTGCCGTCGGTCGAACAATCGTCGACCAGTATGACTTCATAATCGGTGTACGTTTGGCTCAACAACGAGTCGACGCACGTTTCTATCCATTGAACGACCTGATAGACAGGCACAACGATGCTTATCTTCATAATTACTTTCACAAAGTTACCTTTTTTTGAGCAAATTTCGCTACTTTTGTGGAAAATTTTTTCGCTATGGCAGAATTCTCGAACGACAGAGGCGCAAAGCCTTTCCAAAAGAAAACCCCGGCAGTCGATTTCGCCGAGGGTAGTAAGTTGCAACCTCAAGACCGCGAAGTGGAAGAGGCTGTACTTGGCGCATTGATGCTCGAACGCGACGCTTTCGGCGTGGTGTGCGACATCCTTAAGCCCGAGTCGTTCTACGACCCGCAACATCAAAAAATCTACGAAGCAATCCAAGCGCTGGGCCTCAAGCAGGAGCCTATCGACATGCTTACCGTGGTGCAACAATTGCGCCTCGAGGGTCGTCTCGACGAGGTCGGCGGCGCGCTCCATATCTCCGAACTCACCTCGAAGGTCGTTTCGGCTGCTCATATCGAAACGCACGCCCGAATTGTCGCTCAGAAGTTCCTCGCTCGACAACTTATTGAGTTTTGCTCGAAGATTGCCGGAAAAGCGTTCGACGAGTCGTACGACGTCGACGACCTTCTTCAAGAGGCTGAGGGCGAACTCTTCGGCATCTCGCAGAACAACCTGAAGAAGGATTTCGTCCAAATCGACCCGGTCATCACGGAAGCCATCGAGCAGATTGCTGCCGCCGGACAGAAAGAAAGCGGCTTGAGCGGCTTGGCTACGGGATTTCATAAACTCGACAAACTTACTTCCGGTTGGCAAAACTCCGACCTTATCATCATTGCCGCACGTCCTGCGATGGGTAAAACGGCTTTCGTGCTTTCGATGGCGAAAAATATGGCGGTCGACTATAATACTCCGGTTGCACTGTTCTCGCTCGAAATGTCGAATGTCCAACTCGTTAAGCGTCTCATCTGTAACGTCTGCGAACTCGAAGGCGACAAGATTAAGTCGGGAAAACTTACCCAAGCCGAGTGGGACCAACTCCAATATCGCGTGCGTCGACTCTTCAGCGCACCCCTCTTTGTCGACGACACGGCGGCTCTTTCTATCTTCGAGCTGCGTACGAAGGCGCGTCGACTTGTGCGCGAGCACGGCGTGAAAATCATCATCATCGACTACCTCCAACTTATGAATGCCAACGGCATGAAGTTCGGTAGCCGTGAGCAGGAGGTTAGTACTATCTCGCGTTCGCTCAAGCAGTTGGCAAAGGAACTCAATATCCCGATTATCGCTCTGTCGCAGTTGAGCCGTAAGGTTGAAGACCGCAAAGACTCCAACAGCAAACGACCGCAGTTGAGCGACCTTCGTGAGTCGGGAGCCATCGAGCAAGACGCCGACATCGTGTGCTTCATCCACCGCCCGGAATACTATATGCACAGTTCCGAAGACAACGAAAAATCGGTCAAAGGCAAGGCTGAATTCATTGTGGCAAAGCATCGTAACGGTGCCGTCGACGACGTGGAAATGCGCTTTGTGGCTCGCTTTGCACGGTTCCAAAACTGGGAAGACAGCAACATTCCCGACCGAATGGAAACCATCGAGTCGCGTTTCGGCGACGACAATTCGTCGCAGCCCGGCGGTGGCGCAGGCAATGCCGGCGGCTCTGTTCCGAATGCTTCAAATGTTCCCAACGTGCCCGGCGTCCCGTTTATGTCCGATGCCGACTTCTCAACCCCCGGTGAACCGTTGCCGTTCTAAGAGGTAAGAGGTAAGAGGGGCTATGTAAGGAGTGTCGTTGGCGAATTGCTGCGAGCACGAGCAAAAATTCTTGTTATTAACAATGTTTAACTGTGTAGTATTTGATTTTTGCACATAGCCTGGTGTAGATTTGCTTAAAAATTAACTAACGTAAATACTGACAATTATGGATGAGAAATTAGCATTAGCGAGAAAGGTCTTGGAGGAAAAATTCGATGGTAGAGATTTTTCATGTTCTTTAAGTGCGTACGAAGGCGGAGCTTGCGGCGCCGGTTGGGACGGCACGTCAAATGTTTATATTAGCAAAGAAAACTTGCTTTACCTGCTTGAATGCGAGGTAGACAACGACGAATTGTTCGAAGGTATGGATACCGAGTATTTTGACGAAGATGAATTTAATCGGTCTTTGGAAGATATGGCATACGACGAAGCTTGGTGTGATGAAGAAGAGGAAGATGGCTCTTGGTCGTATAGCGGCGAATGCGAGGAGTTGGGAGAGTACATCAGCGAATGGGCTGACTTCATTAACGACATCCTTTCGGGCGAGATTGGCCCTGACGAAATAGAAGCAAACCTGCCTTGTTAAGTGAAGAACTGAAAACAGGATACAGGAAACAGGAAACAGATTGCACTCCGCGGTCTGCTTCCTGTTCGTCATCTCATCTACTCATCCACTCATTCGACACTCATTCACTCATCCTCTCAAAAAAAATCGCCTGATTATTTTAGAATTTGCTCATTGTGGTTTATCTTTGTAAATTCAAATAAAACTGCGATGAAAACTATGCTATTTAGAATTTATCAGTGGGTGATTGCCTATCCAATACTTGCCGTTCTGACAATTTTAACAGCGGTACTGACGATATTGGTCAGTGCGCTGGGTATGAGCCGTTCGTTGGGCTATTCTATTCCGCACATTTGGGCGCGGCTATGGTGCATACTCTTGTTTGTGCGCGTTGAGGTGCGCGGTCGCGAAAACATCGACCCGGGTACGTCGTACGTTTTCATCGCCAACCACCAAGGTGCATTCGATATTTTCGTAATCTTCGGCTATCTGAATCACAACTTCAAGTGGATGATGAAAAAGAGCCTCGAGAAGATTCCGTTTGTCGGTTTTGCGTGCCGCGTTTCGCGCCACATTATGGTCGACCGCAGTTCGGCGTCGGCAATCAATCAAACAATGGTGAATGCCAAGAATATTTTGTGCGACGGAATGTCGTTGGTAGTATTCCCCGAAGGGTCGCGCACACCCGACGGTAAGATGAAGCCGTTCAAGCGCGGCGCATTTATGCTCGCCACGGAGTTCGGCTTGCCGATAGTCCCGCTCACGATTGACGGTTCTTTCCAAGTGATGAACAAGCGTACACTCAACACCGCGCCGGGCAAAATCGTACTGACTATTCATAAACCTTTGCCGCAGACCGGCGAACGCACAAAAGAGGTGATGGAAAGTATGATGGCGGAGAGTTTTGCAATCATCAAATCCGCGCTCGATGAATAGACTGTTTTGCCTTTTGTCGGTTGCTCTCTTGACGATGTCGGCGGCATTGGCTGCGCCAAGCGAGCCGGTTGTCGAGCGCGACACCGTTGCTCGAGATACGTTGACTGTCGCAGAAATATCGCTTTTAAACGACACCTTAGCCGTTGATACGGCGGTCGTTGCTAAGCGGAAAGGTTTTTTCGGCAGATTGAGCGACTATTTCAAGAAGTCGGAACATTTCAACCCTAACAAAAAGATAGATTTCGGCATCTTGGGCGGACCGCACTACAGTTCGTCGACAGGCGTCGGACTCGGCATCGTTGCCTCCGGACTTTATCGCATCGACCGCAACGACCCGACGTTGCCGCTCTCTAACGTGTCGATTTTCAGCAACGTAACGTCGAAAGGACTGCTAATGGTGGGCGTGCGTGGCAACAATGTGTTTGCTCGCGAGCGTTTTCGCTTCGACTACACAGCTTACATCTACACCTTCCCGTCGACGCTTTGGGGCATCGGTTACGAGCAGGGTAACGACGACGGCAACGAGACCGACTATTCGCGACTCAAATTCGAGGTAAAACCGAGATTCCTCGTTCGTCTGGCGCCGCACACCTACATCGGACCGTTGGTAAATGTGCAATATGTCAATATTACGGATTTCGACCAAAGTGTGGCTGACTTGATGGGCTGCGACGAACGCAAGTTTACCACTGTCGGCGGCGGTCTGTCGTTCACCTACGATTCGCGCGACGTCATCCTCAACGCAACGCGCGGATGGTTCGTCCAACTCGACCAAATTTTCAACCCGTCGTGGCTCGGCAACGACCACGTTTTCCATTGGACCGACCTTACCGTGTCGACCTACCATAAGGCGTGGCGCGGTGCCGTGATTGCCGGCGAATTTCATTCGCTGTTCAACTACAACGATGTGCCGTGGCCTATGCTTGCCACCGTCGGCGGACAGAGCCGTATGCGCGGATATTTCGAAGGTCGTTACCGCGACAAAAATATTATGGAGGCGCAAATCGAGCTCCGTCAGCACATAAAGAAACGCCATGGTATTGTCGTTTGGGTCGGCGCCGCCAATGTGTTCCCGAAATTCTCGGAGATGCGACTAAAGCAGACGTTGCCCAACTTCGGTACCGGCTATCGGTGGCGGTTCAAGCAGGGCGTAAATGTTCGTCTCGACCTGGGACTGACGCGCAACGGTATGGGCTTTATCTTTAATATTAACGAAGCATTCTAATATGAAACCGGAAGAAAAATCGGACGCAAAACAGACTCCGAGCAATTGGCAAAAATCGATTTCGTGGATAGTCGCCGTTATTGCGCTAATCTACGATATTTCGCCCGTCGACGTTGTTCCCGACGGCTTCCCTGTTGCGGGCTGGCTCGACGACGTAATGGTTACGGTGCTCGCCGCTCTCAACTTGCTGCAACAATACAGCCGCGACGGTCATCCTACTGCGTCGCGCATCCTCAAACGTCTGAAATGGGGCTGCGTAGTCGTTTCGGTAATCGTGGTGGCAATCCTTGCGCTCGCCGTCTACGGCATTATCAGCTTATTTAATTAATGCGTTAGAATCTGCACGCCTTTTTCGGTCATCACAAACGTGTGTTCCCACTGAGCTGAAGGCTTTTCGTCGTCGGTAACAACGGTCCAGCCGTCGTCGCTGTCGATAAACACCTTCCACGTGCCCATATTAATCATCGGCTCGATTGTAAACACCATACCCGGCACGAGAAGCATACCGGTACCTTGTCTGCCGAAGTGGAACACGTCGGGCTCTTCATGAAATTTCAGTCCTACGCCGTGGCCGCACAGGTCGCGCACCACCGAGAAGCCGTTCTTCTTGGCATGGCGCTCGATGGCGTGACCGATGTCGCCGACAAACGAATAAGGCTTTGCCGCTTTCATCCCGATTTCGAGACATTCTTTGGCAACGCGCACCAGTTTTTCTTTCATCGGGTCGGTTTTGCCGATGATGAACATACGCGATGCGTCGGAGTAGTAGCCTTTATAGATTGTCGACACGTCGACGTTGATGATGTCGCCTTCTTCGAGTATTTCGTCTTCATCGGGGATGCCGTGACACACCACCTCGTTGATTGACGTGCAGACGCTTTTGGGAAATCCTTCGTAGTTGAGCGGAGCGGGAATTGCACCGTGGTCGGTGGTGTAGTCGTAGACGAGTTTGTCGATTTCGGCAGTGCTCATTCCGGCGCGTATTTCGCTTGCTACCAGGTCGAGCACGCCCGTATTGATTATTCCGCTTTGGCGGATGCCTTCGATTTGCTCGGGTGTCTTTATGAGGCTACGAGTCGGCACCTCGTGCCCGCGTTCCTCGTAGAACATTATCTTTCTATCCATTTCGGTGGGTTCAATGCCACGCGGGACAGTCCACCGTCTTTTGAAAAATTTCATTTACGAATTTTGTTTTTGTGATGCAAAATTACGCAAAAATCATCATATATAGATAGCAAATCGGCTTGTTTTTTCGACGACCGAAAGACAAACGAAGGCGCACCCTCTCGGGCACGCCTTCGAAAATACATATGAAATAGATTATTATTTTACAATTACTTTCACGTTCTTTCCTTCGATGGCAACGATGTAGATGCCGCGTTCGAGGCTGATTGTGTCGGCTGTTGTTCCGACAAACGAAGCCACGCTACGTCCGTCGAGGGTTGTTACCAAAACGTGTTTGCCTTGTGCGCCGCTGACAGTCAATGCGCCGCGGCGGCCGACAACTTTGATTGCGTTGCCGGTCAACGTGTCGACAGCGCCGTCTTCGCCAATCGTTATCGAAACGCCGGGCGTTACGTTGTTGGCTGCGTTTTTGTCGGTTGCGCAAGTTACGCTACCCTTGAAGGTGTAGGTCTTGTGGTTGTCCGACTCTTCGGCGCCGCCGTGGAAGATGTATTGAATGGTTGCGCCTGCTTCGATTTCTTTGCCCGTCGTGCTCATAACGATTTCGTCATCGCAAAGCAGGTTGACGGTGTAGTCGCTTACGGTTTGGCTGCCGTTGTTGTAGACGGTAACCGTAAACGTTGCATCGTCGCCGACCATAATGGCGTTCGGAAGTTCGATGCTAACGGCTTCGAGGTCGATGTCGTAGTCAATGGTCTCTTTTTCGTAGATGCGAATGTTGTCGAGGTGGATGTTGTTACCGTTGCCCGAAATGCCTTTGAATGAGAACATTGCTTGCTCTTTGCAGAGAATTCTCGGTATCTCGATGCTGAACTCTTTCCATCCGGTTTCGTTGCCTTTTACCGGGAACGAGCCGAGTTTTACGAATTGTTGGTCGTTGAACGAAATCTCGACTTCGAGCGATTCGGTAGCATCGTTTGCCGATTGATACATCCGGAACGAAAGTACGGGATGTTGCGCCGAGAAGAGGTCGATTTTGGGCGATGTGAGGCGCACGACTGTCGGCACCGACATCTCGAACGAGTTGAACGTAGCGAAACCGCCGTCGTTGTCTTGCGAAGTCACGTCGGGGTGAGAGCCGGCGTTGGTCAACGTCCAGCCTGCAATATCTCTCGTCCCTTGTACGTACGAGAGCGCCCAAGGACTATTGTCGAGGCTTTGGTTGGCAAACGATTCGGCGAAAGGCACGGGATAGTCGGGACCGAGAATAACATAGTCGGAAATCACAAAGTCGCTCTCGCGGTCGCCATAGACGGCTTTTACGCCGTAGTACATGAAGATTTGCGTTGTCGACGATGCGTATTCGGTGTCGGTAAATGTTGTCGCTGTAAGTCCTTCGGCGGCAGTCGTTTCACCGACGCGTACGATGGTATAAGTGAGTTTCGACGGGTCGAGTTTGGCACCGTTGACGCCGGTTGTCGGGGCAGTCCAAGAGAGTACGGCATTGCCGTCCAGCTCGCGGATGGTAAGGTTCGTCACGGGATTCGGTGTGTCGTAGCCTACCCAGACGCTGACTTGCGATTCAACGCCTGTTCCGGCTTCGTTGACGGCAGCCAAGCGATAGGTGTTGTTGCCTTCCGAAGCATTTGTGTCGGTCCACGAAAGTTTTGCACCCGGAGCGGGGTTGGAGAATGTTTGAGCCGGCACGACACCTTCGCCTTTGTAGATGTTAATGGCTTTCAGCGAGGTGAGGTTGGCGCCCGAGAATGTCTTTGTCGGAGCGGTGAACGAGATGGTCGCCGAGAGCGAGCCGGCGTCGCCTGCCGTTGCTGTCAGGTCGGTTACGGCTGCCGGGCAGTCTGCATTTGCTTTCTCTTCGATTTTGATGTCGTCGACGATGAGATAGTAGTTGTCGATAGGACTTGTGCAGTGTATGCCGATGTGGAAAATTCCGTCGGCGGGCACGGTGAAGTCAGCGGTGAAGGTCTCAAAACTCTCGTCGGTGATGCTTTTTGTCGGAATCAGCGTAGTGCGCAGGTCTGACGGGCTTGTCGTTGTGCCCAAAGCCACTTCGAAGCGTTCGGGACTTTCGCTGTCGAAAGCGCGAGCCTTGAACGTGAGGCGATAGCTACTTGTCGATTTGTATTCAATCGGCGGAGTAATCAACCAGTCGTCGGCAACCGATTCTTTGCTGAAGCGGCATGCCATTGCTTGCCAGTTTGTCTTCCACGCCCAGGTGTTGCCGTCTTTGTTGGAGTCGACGATGGTGTAGCCGAGTGTTGCGTTTTCGGTGTCGAAGGGTTCGTAGTAGGGGAGAGTAAACGCTGTTCCGGTAAAGCAACTGTTCGACGTTGCCGTGCCACCTTCGCCGTCGGCGGTCGATGCCGTTACGGTGTAATAGTAGTTGGCAATTCCGGCGGGCAGAGTTTCGGTGAACGAGGTTGCTGTCAGGTCGGTGGCAACTGTCGTTGCGTCGGGATAGCGAACAACGGTGTAGCGGAGGCTTTCGCGGTCGACCATACCGCCGTGGAGACCTTGCGCCGGAGCGTCCCAGGTGAGTGTTGCCACTCCGTTGGTAATGTCGAGGTGAAGATTGCCTACGGCAGCGGGAGCGTCATTGCCCGCCCACTGCGCGCGTACTTCTTTCGGACCGCAGCCTACGCTGTTTTCGGCGAAAGCCACTATCGTATGCTCTCCGGCAGCGACGCTTGCGCTGAACGTAACGTCAGCGCCGGGCGCAACGCTTTGCTCGTTGGCGAGCACGCCGTCGATGTATATTTTCGTTGTAATATTGCCTGTCAAGGCGGTTCCGTCGAAAGCTGTCTGCGGAGCGCGGAAGGCTATTGTGCTCGTTCCTGCCTGATAAGTGAGAATCACGTTGGAAAGTGCCCCCGGAGCGTCAAGTCCGCGAGTGGGTGCTTCAATGAAGAGCGAAGTGATTTCTTCGCTTGCCGGCATTGCCGATACGCGTTCGGCAGCACCTGTAGTTGTGTTGAGCGTGTAGAGTCCTGCCGTGTCGTCGTAGTTGGATTCCGCCCAATAGATGATGTTGGTTTCGGGGTCGACGGTAGCACTTTGGCTGTATTTCGGGCTAAGTCCGGTAGCGCCGATGCGCGTTGCTTCGCCGGTAGTTTTGTCGATTTTGTAGAGAATGCCGTCGGTAATGCTCACAGCGAAGATTTCACCGAAATTGTTGGCGGCGATGCAAGCCATTTCGGGCAGTGTGGAAATCTTCGACGTTTCGCCGGTTGCCATATCGACGCGGCAGAAATCGCATTTGCCCGAGTCGTACGGACCCCAAGCCATTGCGTAGAGCGTTTTGCCGACGGGGTCGTATGTCATGTCGAATGCAACGGTTTCGTCGACGTTGGTCATAATGGGGTCTTGAGCATACGACCAGTTGTCGGTGTTGAGCACCACGTAGTAGTTGTAGAATGTGCTATAGTCGTCGCTGAAGCCCCAAAGACGATAGTGAAGGCGATGGTCGGAGTAGCAACCGCCGCCGTTTATATACAAGTTGGGGTGTATGCAAATTTCGGAGAACGAAATCGGCGAAGTCGGTTGGAATGCGTATATGCCGTAAGGAGGCTCGGTGTCGAGGTTTGCCCACGAGTCGGAATAGATGATGCTGCCGTAGAGCGTAGGCGTCGACGCATTGGCGGTCAGCGCTTTTGCTTGAAATTTCGGCAAAGTGTTGATGTCGCTGATTTTTGGCAGATTAGTTGGATTTCCTCGCATCTTGGAGGCGAGTCTTGCCGCAGTTGCCGATTTGTCGACCTGGCGTCGCGGCGATGTCGAGAATTGGTTGCCGATGGCTGAGGCTGTAAGACTCATGCCGACAGTCAACGCTATCAAGACTGTTTTGAGTGTAGATTTCATTGTTTATTGAATTATTATTTTGTTTGATTTTTCGTTGATTTTTACGATGTAGATGCCGCTGTTAAGGCTGATGGCGGCATTTCGCGCACCGTGAGCAATACGTCTGCCGGCGATGTCGTAGACGGCATAACTGCCGTCGGTGACGATGTGAATACGATTGCCGTCTGTGTAGACGCAGCTGCTGTCGGATAGGGTAGACACACTACCGGACGGCGTTGTGAGCACGTCGACGACGTTCGACGTCTGCGATTGGCGTTCGCCGGCGGTTGCTGTCACGAAATATCGATAGAGTGTATTGCTGTCAATGTCGGTCACGGTGTACGAAGTCGTATTGCCGACGGGCAGGTTGCTTACGACGTAGTCGTCGACGATGGCGTTGCCGAGTCCGATGGCAACGTCGTCGATAAGCACCGACCCGGTCGCTGTCGGGCAGTTGTAGAATAGTTGAATGGCACGGCAACCGGCGAGTGCTTCCGACGGGCATGTCCACGTCGACCCTGCGTTGTTGTCAATCGAGGTAATTTCGGCGATTTTTGTCCATTCGTCGTCGATTAAGCCGTTGACGATTAGTGAGTTTGCGGCGTCGCACTTATATCCTCTAATCCAGAGTGAAACCGACGTTATGTCTTTGTCGAAAGTCGGCGATTGCAGTTTCATGGCGTTTGTTTGGAAACGCAACGATGGTGCCGCGGCGCCGTAGTAGCCGTTGACGCTGAACGTCGAACTGCACGACGTCGACCAGCCTTCGGGCAATTCCAATTTGTTGGCGAAGTCAGCAGTTTCGATGATTCCGCTACCTTGCTTTTGGGTAAATACGCTCAGTAGGTATCCGTCGGCGCCGTCGAGTGCTTGCCAATTGGCTGTGAATGAGTTGAATGACACGTTGGTTGCATCAACAGCCGTCGGAGCGAAGTAGGAGATTCCCGGTTGGTCGGTAGTTGCCGTAGCCGGTTCCGACGACTCGGAAACTGCGATGCCGCTAATTGTTGCAACGATGATGTAGTAGGTGGTTTCGGGCATCAAGCCGGTTATGGTTGTCGTGCAGGCTTCGATGCGGCGGTTTGTGTAGTCTGCCACGTAGCGATGACGTCCGTTGTAGAGGTAGTACACATTAATAATGTATGCGTCGGCATCTGCCGTTGCTGCCCATTCGACGTCGATGGTGTTGTCGGTTACAGCGGTTACCGTCGGCGATGCAGGCTTCTGAGGAAGACTGCCGCCGGTGCCCACGTTGAGTGTGACAGCTCCCGAATTTTCTGCGATTTGGCTCAGCGAAATGCCGGTCGGGTTGTTAATCCACGACATGAGCGACGGGGTGGTGTCGTCGGAGAGCGACGTCACGTTGGCGTTGCCGGGGAAGGTGTCGCCGCCGCGACTTGTGTCGGTCTGCGTATTGTCTGCCTCCACGATGTCGACGTATTGGTGGTTGGCATCGTTGTTGACGGTGTTGGCATCCCAAACGGATTTCTTATAGTCGATGTGCCAAACGAGCATTCCTTGCCCGGGCAGATAGGTGTCCCAGCCTTCGCATTGGCGATTTTCCAGAAGGTAATATTCGTCAGCCGACGTTGTGTTGATGCGGTAAGCCGTGTTGGCGTCGATTGACGGAATGCGCAACCGTGTGTCGCCGCTTATCTCAATCGGCTGCAGCCAGCCCATAAACTCGCGCTCGTAGGCAGTCAGATAGGGTGGCGTTTTGCAGTTGTTGTTATACGAGCCGTGGTCCATAATCGACCAAGTGCCGGGAGTGAAGCTCGTCGACGTCGACGAAGTGGCGTAAAGGTCGGGGAAGCCTAAGATGTGCATAAATTCGTGGCAGAACGTGCCGATGCCTGTAAGGCTCTTGCCGGTGTTGCCGCTAAGTTCGTTCGAGCAGCCGTACGAGCCGATTTGAACGCCGTCGAGCCGTAGCGTTTTTCCCTTCAAACTCAGATTGCTGCTGTGAGGCCAAATGGCTGTTGCGCCGCCGCCTTCAGCTTCGCTGTAGCCGGCATAGAATATGTAGATGTTGTCGACCCAACCGTCGTGGTCGCGGTCGTATTGCGTAAAGTCGATTTCGCTGTCGAGGGCGTTGCAGGCTTCGATGACCATTTCGTAGGCAAGAGCATCGTCGTCGCTGCCGTAATGGCTCATCGCATATTGCATCGTCACCGGACCGTAGACGTCAAACTCCGGGTGAAACTGTCCGCACGAGTTTTCGATGTAGTAGTCGGCGGCGCTGCCCGTTGCTCCGGCGTAGTTATAGCCGGTGCCGTTGAGCATTGCGTCGAAGTCGCCGACGCTGTACGAGAGCGATTTGTCGGGAAATTGCACCAACAAAACCAACGACTTTTGTATGCCGGTCTTGGGAAATGCCGAAACGGTTTTCGCCGGAGCGATGCTCTTCGGCGTGCGTGCCTGTTGCGCTTGCTGTGGCGTTGCCGTGGTGAGCATACCTTGTGCGTCGGCAACAAGAATGTTGCCCGTGGTATCGGTATAGTAGTGATGGTGTTCGTTGCCGTGTAGCCGTACCATTATGGTTGTTCCGTCGGGTTGATGATAGGCAATCGGTTCATTTATAGAATTTATGGCATAAGCCATCGACGCAACCAGCGCCAATGACGCAAATATGATTTTTCTTTTCATTTTGATAACATTTTCATAGCGAGAATATCGGAAACAAAGGTAATGGTTTCTTGTTTTTTACGCAATACTTTTTATAATAAATTTTGGAATTTTGGTAAGAAAATCGCACCTTTTCGTCTAAAATTGTTATTTTTAATTGTATTATATGGAATATTTCTATAATTTTGCGGTTATTAAATAAATTTAATTTGTAAGAATTATTTACATTTTTCGATAAGATGAAAAGAACTATTTTGTTTTTAATCTCGCTGATTGTTGTAGCGCTTGGGATGGAGTGTTACTCGAGCGTTCGAAAGGATTGTCCGCTGAAGTTTAAGTCTCGCAGCCAAGAACCGTTGACCTCTTTCTACTGCGTAAAGCCAATCGATGTCTCGATTCCGCGTTTGACTTCGGAAGGCAATGCCTCGGTCGAACTTGTCGGCAACGTTATTTCGTCGAAAGGTGCCGGCAAGGGTATCTACAGTTTTAGCGCAGCGTCGCCCGTTACGATGAACAAACTGCTTGCCGGGGTTGAGTTCAACGGCGGTGCTGTCTATGTCAACGGAAAATATTACGCTCAAAATTTCGACTACGACAGCAACTACCGGCTCACGATGTCGCAATGGTATGTCTACGATGCCGAGACGTGGACGTTGGAACGCACCGTCGACTGTCCGCTCGACGATTTCTCGTATATCGCCGCCGATAGAACTTACGACCCGACGACCGGGGCGGTATATTCGATTACTTACGACAAAGATGCCTCGGGGACGCTGTTTCTGGCAACTACCGACCTCGCCGACGGCAAGTCGACCTTGATTGGCGCTTTCGACAAAAGCGTATTCTGTATAGCCGCAAACGCCTCCGGGCAACTCTTTGTCATCGACGTGAATGCAAACCTTTACAGCGTCGACAAGACAACGGCGAAACTTACGCTGATTGCCAATACCAACATTTTTGATAGTTACGAATCCGACTACACTCAGTCGGCAACAATC
>JBJEDP010000272.1:0-3537 GCA_051872175.1 Candidatus Limisoma sp. | reverse complement strand
TAATCGGCGCGTTGAATACCTCTTTTTTGACGAAAATTATTAAGAATAATTAACAACACTGGATAAAGTATAACATAGTTTAACTATCAAAGCAGTGCTTTTATTTCTCGAGAAGCCAGAGATTGCGCACTTTTCGACGTACGGCAGCTACGTTGCCGAGGGTGATTATGGCAATCAGAGCGGCGCCGACGGCTGCAGCAACCGAGAGTCCGGCGTTGTGTGCGCCAAAGGCTTGCACCATAGGCAAATAGTACGTTCGAGCAACGAGCATTGCCGCCATCGAAAGCACGTAGACGGCGATGTTGATGTAGACAATCATTCGCACATACATCCCCGACACTTGCTGCGGCGAGTAGCCCAGTAGCAGCAGGTTCCGGAGTTTCTGCGTGTTCTTTTGCAAGAGCAAGAAGATGCTCAGGATGAGGATGAAGAACGAGAGAATGCAGATTACCAGCCCGACGGCGACGACGATGCTCAGGATGATGGTCAGCAGGCGGTTTGCCTTGCTGCTGTTGAGTTTGTCGCCGGCAATTTCGTAGCCGTGCGAATTCATATAGGTTTCGACGGCGGGGTCGCCGGGATTCGACACTTCGACGATGATGCGCGACGCTTGTGCCTCGGCGTTGGGAGCGTAGCGGTTGTTGCTCCAGTCCATAAACGATTGCGGCACGATGATGGTGTTGAGGCGGTTCGAAAAGCCGACGATGCGGCCTTCGAGGAAGTCTTGCTTGCCGTTATTGCCGGTCAGGCGGAAGACGATGGGCACCATGCCAATCATATTTTCGCTCATCTGCGGCATGCCTTGCGACGCGGCGAAGCCGAAGTTGTAGAGCGACAGGTAGTCTTTCGAAACGATGATAGGGATTTGCGGATGTTCGGGGTCGAATTTCCAATCCTTGCTTTCGACGTCGAGAAACTTGTCGGGGACGGCTTCGAAGAAGAAGCTTGAGCGGAGCGACACCGACTGCCCGGCGAGCGATATTGTGCCGTAGACTTGGTAGTTTGACGTCGAAAATTCGCCGACGTCGCGCACCCACGGCTCGTTGCGCAGTTGGGTGAGTTCGCTGTCGGTAAACGTGTTGGCACCGCCGCCCATCATGGTGGCAATGGCGTTGAGTTCGCCGACGCGTTTGGTCACGACGAGGTAGTCTTTGCGCATAAAGCTGTCTTCGTCGGCAAAGATGTTGCGCACGTCTTGATAGAATTGCACGCCGAGGAGCACGATAGTGAGGCCGATGATGTTAGCCAGTGCAAAGCCGAACATTTGGCTTTTGCTGACGTGCTTTTTGAGAAGTTTCCAAAGAAGACCTTTCATAGTCGTAGCACCTCCTCTGCATTGATATCCAAGTTGTTGCCCACCGAAGTGGCTACGATACCGGCGCCGAGACGGTCTGCCTCTTCGGCGACCATAGCGGCAACGATGCTGTTGTTGGCGGCATCGAGGTGACTCACAGGCTCGTCGAGCAGATAGAAACTGCATGGCTGACAGAGCGTACGGACGATGGCAACGCGCTGCTGCTGACCGATAGAGAGTTTGCCGACGGGGCTGTTAAGTTTGTCGGCGATGCCCAGGCGGTCGAACATTTCTGCGATTTGCTCGGTCGTTTTATGTCGGCTGAGGCGATTTTTGAGTTCCACGTTTTCGAGCGCGGTGAGTTCGGGGAATAGCCGTAACTCTTGTGGAAGATAGGCAATCTCTTTTCGTCGCACGTTGCACCATTCGGCAATCGACAGTTCGCCGATAGAGCGGTTGTCGAAGCGTATGGCGCCTTCGTAGTCGGTGCGATAGCCGTAGATATAGGCGCAAAGCGATGACTTTCCGCCACCGCTTTCCGCCATGATGAGATATTTCTTTCCCGACTCGAGCCTCAGGTCGGTTCGCCATACCTGCGAGCGAATGTCGCTACGGTCGGCGAAGACCCGTGGCAGCACGTCGGATAGAGTGATTGATTGCATTTGCGTTATTTGTTAAGTGCCATTTTCAGGAAGTAAGCAAGGATGTTACTTTCGTTATGGTTGGCGTGAATTTCAAACGAGAGTTGCTTTTCGTCGAGTGTAATCGTTGTTGTGCCGTCGATTTGAGGAATTAACGGATTGATTGTCGACAGGCCTGTGATGTTGGAGTACAAGGCAAAAGTTTTGTCGTCGAACGTCTTTGCGGCATCCGTCTTGGCGAAAGTGTTTGCCGGAAGCGACACGTTGGTCACGTAGAGATAGTCGTCTTTGAAGCCGATGTTGATGTCTTCGTCTATGAGCCTTTTCAACGAATATTGACCGGAAGCATCTTGTTTGAGGCCGAATTGACCCTCAATGATTTGGCTGAGCGATTCTTTCGCGCCGTCTTTGAGTTTGACAACTGCGGTTGCCGAGTTGGCAGAGAGTTTTTTTGTGTCTTTGATGTTAACGCCGATAGCGAAGTCGCCTTCGATGTTCGAAATCACCATTTGCGATATCAAAGCAGTCATGCCGTTGCCGGTCGGTGCGAGCAACGCCGCTTTTTTGAGGATTTCGTCTTTTATTTTCAGCGCAACGACGTTCGTCATGTTGGCATCGAGCAGTTTGAGCATGTCAGTGTCGACGTCGCCCAGGTCGGCAGCTTTGAGGATGTTTCCGCCGTCGGCATCGATAAACGTCATAGCGCCTTTGATGTCGTTCTTGTCGAAATCGACGTAGCCGAACGACTTAGCCTTATCGATGTTGCTCACGCCGAGGATTTGTTCCAACTGAGCGGCATAGATAGCCAGCGCATCGCCGATGTTGACGTAGAAGTTGACGTCGTGGCCGGTAAGTTTGTCGGCGATGTCGGTCGACGACAGGCGCGCCTCGTCGGCAAGGTTGGTAACGTGGTTGACGCCGGCTGCCAATCGGTCGTCGGAAGTGCTGCTCATAAATGCAATACCGTCGACGACAGCGATTTTCATCCAATTGCTGTTGTCTTTCAATTCGTAGATTTTTACGCCGTCGACATCTTTGGATGTCATTTGAGCCTCAAATTTTTCCATGTCTTCGATTTCCAACGCCAAGAAGGTGTCGTTGTTGCATTCAAACACCACGGCATTATCGTAGGCAAAACCGAAGTCGCCGTTGACAAGTTTTTTGAGTTGTTCGTCAGTGCCGTCAGTGTTTAAATCTTTGATATTCGACTTTTTAATCAAGTCGCCAAGCGAGACTGTTGCGGCTAATTTTGTATCTGCCGGAACGTAATTGAGCAATTCCGAAGTTTTGGAGCACGATGCCACCAATACAAGTAAAAACGCCAAAACTGCGCATTTGGCACTCGCGAGCAATCTCTTGTTCATAATCTTCGATTTTTATGGTTTAGTCTTTTTGCAAATGTACAATAATTATCGGCAAAATGCAAATCGCCGGGAGGAAAGAAATTAACCTGTATTATTCATACCATTCCTACTGCAAGGACTAACTGACAACACCTTAGCCTGCATTATTCATACCATTCCTACTGCAAGGACTAACTGACAACGCCTTAGCGCAATGCTCGCTCTTCCTCTTTGAAGGTAGGATTTACTACATTCTGCA
>JBJEDP010000271.1:0-3540 GCA_051872175.1 Candidatus Limisoma sp. | reverse complement strand
CCGATCTGCTCTCCTACAACCAAGGCGTGGCTTACTTCACCTACGGCAATCCTCCGACAACCAACCCCGACCCGATCACTCCGCTCCGTCCGACGATAACAGCCGCTCCCGGGTCGCTCTCGTTCTCCGGAACCGCTTACTCCACTTACACAGGAAAAGTAACCATCAGCGGCAAACGCCTCGAAGGCGACATCTCACTCAGCGTTGCCGGAAAGAATGCCGCTATGTTCTCGCTCTCGACCAACAAGATAGCAAAAGATGCCGCTTCGGCTGAAGTCACCGTGACCTACGTGCCCGACGGCTCAGGCAGTCACGAAGCACAAATCGTTGCATCTACCCCGAACGGCGAAACCATCTACGTGCCCCTTACCGGCACCGCCGCTCCGTTGACAGAACTCAAAGACGACGTGTCGCAGATGGACGAGAAATGGAATATGTCGGGCAACACTTCGATGCCGAGCTGGTCGGTCGACGGTTACAAGATTCGCAGCATCGACTGCCTCAACGGCAAGACTTACGTCCTCCAAGGAAAGGCATTCGCCACTCCGCAAGTTGAAATCATCGGCGCTTACGACGGAAACCGTATCGGCAACCTGAACGTTGAAGGCCTTACAACGGGCGTCTACTATCTATCGTCGATTAAAGCATTCAACGGCAAAATTATCGGCTCGAACGTTGTCGACGCCAACGGCACACTGAAAGTGTTCAAATGGGAAAACGACAACTCGGCTCCGACCACCATCCTTCAATACACTTCGCCCGAAGCTATCGGCGCTCAAATCAACGCAAGCGGCAGCTTCGCAAACGGCAAACTGTGGTTCTCCAACGGCAACAGTTCGAAGGTCTACGTGTTCAGCATCAGCAACGGCAGCGTTAACGCCACTCCGACAATCATCAGCCTGAAGAAGGCAGACGGTACGGAATTTGTCGGCGGCGACGGTCGCGGCTCGTCGGGCATCATCGACAACGGCGACGGCACGTTCTGGCTCGACGGCTACAACTGCTACCCGACCCTCTTCAACACCAACGGTAACTACATTGCGGAAATCGACGGCGCAGCGCTCAACAACTGCGACTACGGTACGGCAGTGCAATTCGTCAACTTCGGACAACGCCGCTACCTCGTTGCTACAACCTATGCACCGAACCCGTCTACCGGAACAAAAACCAACATGAACTGCAGTTTCGTGCTCATCGACGTAACCGACGGTTGCGAAAATGCCACGACTTACAACGTATTATACCCGGCAGCCGGTCTCGGTTCAGCCGCTAACGTCGACCGAATCACATCGGTTCATTCGTCGGTTCGCAACGACAAGACCATCGACGTTTGGGTATCCGCTTCCGGTCAAGGTCTGGCAAGTTACAGCTACAACGGCGAAGTGCTTTCGGGCATCATCGACCCGGCAACGGCTGCCGTAAGAGCATTTGTCAGCGGTAACGAACTCCATATCGAAGGTGCGAATGTCAAATCGGCTCAAATCTACAACGCAGCCGGCGCACTTGTCGCTTCAACCTCGAGCAACAAAGCAAACATCCGCAACCTCGCCAAAGGCATCTACGTAGTTAAGATTACCGACACCGACGGCAACGTCGCAAATCGACTGATTACAAAGAAATAAGAATCATCCTTATAAAGAACAAGAGTTGCGCCCGGGGGGACGCAACTCTTGTTTTGTTTTGATGGCATTCTTACCCGCCTATCTGTAGATGGCTTTATACACTTTATTCGGAGTTTTGACGATGTAGACTTCTCCGTGGCGGGGCGAGACTACGCGGATGCCTTGCAGGTTGAAATATTCGTACTCACCGTTGCCGACAAGCAGTAGTTCCGCGCCGGCTTCGTCGAACACTGAGACTTTCGTGCTATTGAGGTCAAATCGCACAGTCACGTTTGCGGCGCTACCGCAGGCAAGCGACATGTTGGCTCCTCTTTCGACCAACGGATATGCCTCGTTCATCTTTATCTGTTCGCCCTCGGTTCCGCCATAATCCACTAAATTCCACGTGCTGTCGGCAATCTTGAACGTGCCCGACAGATTTGCCACTTTGAGGTCGAAAATATTGTCGGCGACTTTGTAGAATTTATATTCGTCGAGGGCTTCCCAACCGCCAATGTCAGAGCCGCGCAAATAGACGGGGAAATTGATTACCGGTTTGGGCTCTTCGTAGCCTTCCACGCCGAGTTTGTAGCCGAAAGCGGCGATGGCGTTACGGAGTTGCTCCTGCACTTCGGCGAGCGGCGTTTCCATATCCGCATTTCCGTAGCCGTCAGTCTGCCAACGCTCTGCATCGTGGAGTGCCGCCTCCGCAATGCGCTGCGCATAGTCGTCCTGGTATGTAAAAAGTCGGTCGAAGCCCTCGTTGTCCATTTCGACGAAAATGCGCTTCACTTCGTCGCGAAATGCCTGACAATTCCACATATTTCTTATCCAATGCTGGATATACTGACTGTCCCAAATCCACTTGGACACGTCGCGCGACACTTGGAACGACGAGCCGAAGTCCCACACCGGACCGAAATGCCATTTTGCCGCATCGCCCTTGTCCTTATAAAGATAGCACGACCCGGAGTAGCTTTCGTAATTGTTCATTATTTGGTTGACAACGAAAAACTTTGCGGCGTCGGTCAGGTCGATTCGGTCGAGCCAAGCGCCGTCGGCATTGTTGTCGGCATAGATGAGGGCATCGATTGCGTCGATTTCGCCGGCAAGCCATTTGCGATGCTCTTCGGTGACATAGTCTTCGGGAGTTTTGTAGGTGACACGTATCTGCGCATCCGCGACTTGACGCGTTGCCACTTTTATTTGATTAGCGTCGTCGGTGTTGTCAAACTCCACAAGCCAAGCGCCTGTGTAGTCGTCGGCGGTAAAGGGATATTGGTCGGCTGTTTTGTCGGGATTAAGCGTAAGCCAATCATCGACGACATCGTCGGGATTTGCCAGATTGATACGTTTCTTGTCGAAGCGGATGGTTTCCGTAAGGAAATAGAGCCCGATGTAGTCGCCGTTGAGAATCACTTCGCACGGTTGGTCGGCAGGAGTCCAAGGCATCGCTGCCATGCGGCTCACTTCGAAACCGGTAATGTTGCGCATAAACGCACGGTTGTCATCGGCGTGCGCCATCAAGGCAAAATGCTTGTTGCTGTCCATCCCCAAAAGTGCCGCTTTTTTGTCGAGTTTGATGCGATACGGCTTTTTGTTGAATGTCCAGGTAAAATTGCCTCGACCTTTGATTTGCATCGGCAGCGGACTGTCGGCGGAGCCGATTGCCTCGACGCCTTCAACGCCGCACGGGTCGATGTAGTAGGTTGCATTGATGTAGTTGTCTTTCGACACAATAGCTTGCCGATTTTCGGTTTCGATAACCATCAACGGAAGCGTACGCGACGGCTCTGCTGCTCGCAACATAGGAAAAGCTGCCAACGTAATCAGTAACGATGCTATTAAGTTTCTCATAGGACGTATAATATAAAATTGCCAAATATATTCTTTCCAAGCACACAAATGAACTTATTTGTGTACACAAAATTACTCTAAT
>JBJEDP010000270.1:0-3559 GCA_051872175.1 Candidatus Limisoma sp. | reverse complement strand
GCATAACACTCAAGCAAGCTTGGTGATTCTGCTCTCGATTTGCATTATCTTTGTAGAAAAATATATATTATGAACAGAAATTGGTTATTACTCCTATTTATATTTAGTGTACTGAGTTGCTATGGCGACGACCAACGCACTGCCGACAGCAAGACGGAACTCGCTGCCGAAATGCTCAAATCGGGCAACGTCGTCGAGGCGCTTCCGCTGCTTAACGAAGCAAAACGTATCTACGAAAAAATCGGCGAAACAAGTATCGCCAACTATGCGCGCAACCTCTATCTGCTCGGCGAATGCCATATATCGTCGTCGCCGGCTGCGGCTAAGAAATACTCCTCGTCGGCTGCCGAACTATATCGCCGTTTGTCGGGCAAAGACAATCGCGAATTTATCGACAGCTACCGCTTGTCGGGACGTGCCTGCCGCTTGTCGGGCGACGCCGAAACGGCACTGACCATCCACAAAGAGGCAACCGAGCTTCTACGCAAACAGCATGCCGACAACCGCGTCATTGCTTCGGCACTCGACGAATGCGGCGACGACTATGCCGCCCTCGAAGAATACGGCAATGCCGTGCGCTGCTGGGACGAGGCTCGCGGGCTGGTCGACAAATATACGAAAGCCTACGACGGCTACCTGCGCAAAAGCATCGACGCGCTCAAATCGAGCGGCGCTACCGAGAAAAAGATTGGAAAATACAACGGGCTGATGCTCGAAAGCGACGTGTTCAACGGACGTGCCGATGCTACGGAGCCTGACGAAAAACCGGTATTCCGCCCCGAGCCGCAACTGCGCCCTAACGGCAAAAAGCAAGAAATAATCGTCCTCGGCGCCGAAACCGACTCGATTGCGAGCTCCAACAAGCCGACAATCAACGAAAAGCCCATTGTAATAAAGAATTCCGACGAGCCCGTAAAAGTTGAAAACGTAGAGAAGTCGGAAAAAGTGGAAAAGAGCGACAAAGCGGACAAGCCGAAAAAGCAACGCACGTCGAAGCGCAGCCGCCGCAAACAGAAGAAACAAGAGGAAAACGACCGCAAAAACGGCATATTTAAGTTTTAACAGCTATTTTTAGAATAATTTCACATAACTTTTAAAAGCCTGTACTGCAACAAATTACGTCACACAATTAATATTATGTGCGAAAAAATTCGACATAGTCAAGAAAAATTCGCACCTTTGCACCCGGCAAAAGCGAAAATGCAGACCATTGGCGCTCGAAAACCACCAATGTGTAACCCCTAAAGGCAAAACATTCATTATGAAACCTACCCTATTAGTACTTGCTGCCGGTATGGGCAGTCGCTATGGAGGACTGAAACAACTCGACGGACTCGGTCCCAACGGCGAAACAATTATGGATTATTCAATCTACGACGCAATACGAAGCGGATTCGGCAAAGTCGTATTCGTAATCCGTAAAGATTTTGAAGACGATTTCAGAAAAATCATATTATCCAAATACGAAAACCATGTGCCGGTGGAAGTTGTCTTCCAGTCGCTCGACGCACTTCCCGAAGGCTACACTTGCCCGGCGGAGCGCGTAAAGCCGTGGGGCACCAACCACGCCATAATGATGGGCGCCGGCGCAATCAACGAGCCGTTTGCAGTCATCAACGCCGACGACTTCTACGGACGCAATTCGTTTGAAGTGCTTGCCCGTGAGCTATCGCGCCCACACGAAGAAGGCGACTACTGCATGGTTGGCTTCCACGTCGGCAACACTCTGTCGGAGAGCGGAACGGTTGCACGCGGCGTGTGCAGCACGCGCAACGGCTTGCTCGACACCGTTGTTGAGCGCACGTCGATAGGTCGCGCCGCCGACGGCGAGATAGTGTTTACCGACGAAAACGGCGTGGTCCAAACCCTCGACCCCGACACACTCGTTTCGATGAACATGTGGGGCTTTACGCCCGACTACTTCCGCTTCAGCGAAGACCAATTCAAAACATTCCTCAAAGAGAACGTCAACAACCTCAAGGCAGAGTTCTACATCCCGACGATGGTCAACATTCTCATCACAAGCCAACGCGCCACGGTGAAGATGCTCAGCTCGACGTCGAAATGGTTTGGCGTAACCTATGCCGACGACCGCCAAGGCGTGGTCGAAAAGCTACAGGCACTCCACCAAAGCGGTGAATATCCCGAGAAACTGTTCTAAAAAGCGGTTTCAACAGAGCGTGCCACAAAACATTTTACCTTAGATATTTGTTATACAAGTTAAAAGTATTTACTATTATGAGTGAACAAATGGAAGATAAAGAAATGGAGAAAAGCCGCAAATATGTCAAAATCGGCGGTTTTATCGTTGTTGTCGTGCTGCTTTGCTTGATAGCATTGGCTTTTGGCTCGTGCGGGCAATCGAAAACGGAAATGCAAGCACAAATCGACTCGCTTAAGCTGGAAAACGACCAACTTCGTCTCGCCGGCGAATACGAGCAACTCAACACCGAGTTTCAACAGTACGAAAACCAGGCACAATATCTGCAAAACGATTCTCTCCTCGACAAATACACTGAGGCTAAAAACAAGGTGGAAAAACTCTTAGTGGAACTCAAAACGCAGAAAATCACCAATGCAAAGCGCATCAACGAGCTAAAAGGTGAAATCGCAACGCTCAAGAAACTTATGCGCCACTATGTTGAGATTATCGACTCGCTGAGCAAAGAGAATGCCGGACTGAAAGCCGAAAATGCCGAAATCAAAGAGCGCAACCAGCAACTTACAAGCACCGTCAACGACTACTCGCAAAAGAACGAGCAGCTCAACCAGCGCATGCAACTCGCCGAAAAACTTAACCTTAGCGGACTGACGCTGACAGCGCTCAACAAAAAAGGCAAACCCGAGAAAAAACTGGAGAAAGCAAAACAACTGCAAATCAACTTCACGATTCCACAAAACAACTCCACCCCACTCGGCGAAAAGACCTTCTACGTGCGTATCGTCAGCCCCGAAGGCAACGTCTTGGGCGGCGGCAAAACATTCGCTTTCGAAGGCGGCAAAGTGGAATACTCCGAGAAAAAGTCTATCGAGTACGACCAGCAAGAAGTACACTTGACAGTCTACCACGACATCTCGACAGCGCTGACAAAAGGCAACTACATCGTCGAAGTGTTTGTCGACAACTACCGCCTCGCATCGAAAACATTCGCAATGACGAAGTAATCGAAGCGCCTTCGTAGCGGTTAGAAGATCTAAACATATAAATCAAGCCCGGCGGTTACAATTACCGACCGGGCTTGATTAGTTTTTGACCGGGCTTGATTTTTATTTATCGGTGAGCAACGCACCTCTTACCTCTTACCTCTAAAACAAATCATCAAGCAGCACTTCGCTTTGTACGATCCCGCTATACCGATTCTGTCTGACACCCTTTGATGTAATAAAAGTTAGATGGATACTTTTGTTATCATCATCTATCAACTCGCGAAGTCGGTCAATCCGACGCTGCAATAAGTCGTAGTAACTACTATCAATAGTATAAGGACTTGTAGTAAATTTGATTTCACAAAGATTCACTAAATTGTCATTTCGAACAATTACAAGGTCGATTTAGATC
>JBJEDP010000269.1:0-18860 GCA_051872175.1 Candidatus Limisoma sp. | reverse complement strand
GCATCTTGACGATATCATCGCGCCTACGGCGGTGGTTAGAGGTTATGGGTTAGAGCTTAGAGAAAAAACACCTCACGCCTGCACGGTCGCACCGAGCCGCAAGCTCTTCGAGCTAGCATCTTGGCGTTAACAAACCGCCTTTGGCGGTGGTTAGAGGTTATTGGTTAGAGCTTAGAGAAAAAACACCTCACGCCTGCACGGTCGCACCGAGGCGCAAGCTCTTCGAGCTAGCATCTTGACGATATCATCGCGCCTACGGCGGTGGTTAGAGGTTATGGGTTAGAGGCACATTCCCCACCCATTCTCGGTCGCACCGAGGCGCGACCCTGTCGCGGGTGCGGAGCGAAGGAGAATCGTTTTTCTATTTTACGAACATTTTCTTAGCCATTTTTATAACACACAAAAAGGCGATACTCTTTAGCTTTTCTTTGTCGAAATGGTTGATTATTTCGGAAAATATCGTAACTTCGTGCAGAATTAACCGTTTGCGGCTTCGACGAGTAATCCCGGAGCTGATAATCTGCTTGTGATAAACAGCTGAATAACAAACAAATACCTAATATAAAATCTAATAACAAAACAAAAATAAAGTAACCGATATGATTAAGAAACTCGTGCTTTCAGCAGCAGCGCTGACCTGTGCGTTGTGCGCAACGGTACCCGCTTCGGGTGCCACTCACATCACCACCAAATGGGCTGACGAAGTTGACGTAAACAACGTTCGTGGCGAATATCCGCGACCTACGATGGTCCGCGGTGAATGGAAAAACCTTAACGGCGAATGGGATTACGCCATCCGTCCGCGTGGCGAGCAGGCTCCGGCGTCGATGGACGGCAAAATCATCGTGCCGTTCTGCCCAGAATCGGCACTCTCCGGCGTTGAAAAGCGTGTGGGTGAAGAAAACGAACTTTGGTATAAGCGCACATTCACCGTGCCTTCCGACTGGAAAGGCAAGGACGTGATTCTGCATTTCGGCGCCGTCGACTGGAAAACCGACGTGTGGGTCAACGGAATCAAGGTGGGAAGCCACACCGGTGGTTACACTCCGTTCCATTTCAACATCACCCCGGCGTTGGTTAAGGGTAACAACACCCTCGAGCTGCGCGTATGGGACCCCACCGATAAGGGCGGACAGCCTCGCGGAAAGCAGGTTAGCGAACCCGGCGGCATCTGGTATACGCCCGTAACCGGCATCTGGCAAACCGTGTGGATGGAGCCTGTGGCTGCCACTCACATAGAATCGGTGCGCAACACGCCCTGCCTCGATAGCAAGAGCCTTACCGTCGACGTGAAGGCTTCGTGCCCGTGCCCGGGAATCGTTGCCGAGGTTAAGGTGCTCGACGGCGGCAAGGTCGTCGCTACCGGCAAAGCCCTCAACGGCGAGGCTGTGAGCGTACAACTTCCTGCCGACGTGAAACTTTGGAGTCCCGATGCTCCGAACCTCTACGACCTGGAAATCGCTATCGCAAAAGACGGCAAGACTCTCGACAGAGTGAAGAGTTACTTCGCAATGCGCAAGTTCTCGAAGAAAATGTCGGAAGCCGGAGTCGAAGTGCTTCAACTCAACAGCAAAAACATATTCCATTACGGTCCGCTCGACCAAGGTTGGTGGCCCGACGGACTCTACACCGCGCCGACCTACGAGGCAATGGTGTACGACATCGACAAGACCAAGCAATGGGGATTCAACATGATTCGCAAGCACATAAAGGTAGAGCCTGCCACTTGGTATGCCCACTGCGACCGCGCGGGCATCATCGTTTGGCAAGACATGCCCAGCGGCGAGCCATGCCAGCCCTGGCAGCAACACAACTACTTCGAAGGCAGCGAATTCGAGCGCACGCCCGAGTCGGAAGCCACTTACCGCAAGGAATGGCGCGAAATAATGGATGCACTATACAACTTCCCGTGTATCGGTGTTTGGGTTCCGTTCAACGAGGCTTGGGGGCAGTTCAAGACCGTCGAAATCACCAATTGGACCAAGCAGTATGACCCGACACGTCTCGTCAACTCCGCTTCGGGTGGCAATTACTTCCACTGCGGCGATATCCTCGACATGCACAACTATCCCGAACCGAAGATGCGCCTGATGGATGCACATCGCGCCAACGTGGTGGGCGAATACGGCGGCATCGGCTATGCTCTCGAAGGTCACCTCTGGGCGCCCGACCGCAACTGGGGATACATTCAGTTTAAGAGTTCGAAGGAAGTTACCGACAAGTATGTGGAATATGCCAATATGCTTCTCGAACTTACCAAACTCGGCGTGTGTGGCGCTGTCTACACCCAAACCACCGACGTCGAAATCGAGGTTAACGGCTTTATGACCTACGACCGAAAAGTGGTCAAGATGGACGAAGCCCGCATTGCCGAAATCAACCGGAAAATCAGCCATTCGCTCGACAACACCAAGTAACGAACATCAAAAATGACTACGATGAAAAATATTCTAACGACGTGTGCCGCAGCGCTGCTCGTGCTGTCGGCATGCAATAGCCGGAAGGCTGAAGAGCCTGCGCTTACCAAATCGGGGCTCAATCCGGCGAACTTCGAAACCATTGTCGACGGCGACTCGGTTGCCCTTTATACGCTCACAAACGCCAACGGCATGGAAGTGTGCGTAACCAACTTCGGCGGGCGCATTGTCTCGATTATGGCTCCTGCCAAGGACGGCAAAATGTATGACGTGGTGCTCGGTCACGACTCGATTGCCGACTATGTGAATATCGACGGCAACTTCGGCGCCCTCATCGGCCGCTACGGAAACCGTATCGAAAACGGAAAATTCTCGCTCGACGGTGTGGAATACGATTTGCCTCAAAACGACTTCGGACACTGCCTGCATGGCGGTCCAAAAGGCTTCCACAATTCAGTCTGGCGCGCCAACCAAACCGGCGACAACGCCATCGAACTCACGCTGAGCACTCCCGACGGTTATGCCGGATTTCCGGGCAACGTAGATGCCAAGGTGGTGTATACTCTTGACGACGAGAATGCCCTCCACCTCGACTACACGGCAACTACCGACAAGAAGACCGTGCTCAACCTCACCAACCACTCTTACTTCAACCTCAACGGCGACTGCTCGAAGACTATTCTCAATCACTTGCTGTTTATCGAATCGGACGACATTACGCCTATCGACAGCACGTTTATGACTCACGGCACTTTCATGCCAGTTGAAGGTACGCCGTTCGACTTCCGCATGCCGAAGCCCATCGGTCAGGACATCGAAGCCGACCACGAACAGTTGCGCAACGGCTTGGGTATCGACCACAACTATGTGCTCAGCACCGGTTGCGACATTGCTAAGGTTGCCGCACGCGTGGTATGCCCCGAAACGGGAATCGGTCTGGAGGTCTACACCAACGAGCCGGGTATACAGGTCTACACGGGCAACTTCCTCGACGGTTCGGTGAAGGGCAAGAATGGCATTGCGTATCCTAAGCGCGGCGCCATCTGCCTCGAGACACAGCATTTCCCGAATACGCCTAACCGACCCGAATATCCCTCGTGCGTGGTCGAACCCGGGCAAGTTTATCACAGCACTTGTATCTATAAGTTTATTGTAGAGAAATAGTAAGAGGTAAGAGGTAAGAGGTAAGAGGTAAGAGGGGGCTAATGGGACTAATGGGCCGGAGCGCTCTGATGTCTCGGATAGGCACGTGAAGAGCGAGTAATTCGACAACGTCAATATTCTCTATGGTCGTTTGACATATCTTGTAACGGCAGAGCATCCACATCGTGCCGAAGGTTCGATGTGGATTGTGCGCGTCGGAGACGCGCCGGTTGTGGTAAACCCCACGCTTAGCCTCGGAGAGTGCTAAGCGTGGGGAACTACGATCCCCCGACTTCGAGCCTCGGAGAGGGTCGGTTGTGGTCGCAGATTTGCTCGTAAACAAACAAATTGCTATCTTTACCAAAAAGCGACTATGAGCAGAGTACAGAACCTGACACACATTGTATTCAATAGAAAAAACCGCAAGATGACCATCGCAAACGATTATCGCGAAGATGTCTATCGCTTCATTTGGCATCTATGCAAGGAGATGAATTGCTATCTTGTTCGAATAGACGGCATACCAAACCATATACACATTTTGGTGAAATTAACCCGGCAATATCCTTGTCGGATTTTGTGAGGAATATAAAGCAGCAATCTAGCCTGCATTATTCACACTTTTC
The DNA here is from genome assembly GCA_051872175.1 of Candidatus Limisoma sp. GTDB lineage: Bacteria > Bacteroidota > Bacteroidia > Bacteroidales > Muribaculaceae > Limisoma. Next base: position 14,674 of record JBJEDP010000269.1, on the reverse strand, counting down.
CTACTGCAAGGACTAACTGACAACACCTTAGCGCAATGCTCGCTCTTCCTCTTTAAAGGTAGGATTTACTACATTCTGCATCGTCATCGCTGTGCTCACGATAATGCATTGCCATTTAGCCCTTTCGTGACGTAACAGTCTGAAGAATGCAGGCTAGTAATTGGATGAAACGGTGCGGAAAATTTCCGGACTTCGAAGGATGGGGCAAAGAATATGGCGCATTTTCAGTGTCAGAATCGGCGAAATTTGTTGTATTAGAATACATAAAAAGTCAGCAAGAGCATCATCGAAAATGCACTTTTGAGAATGAATACAAGGAATTGTGTTCGAAGAATGGTTTGGGTTTTACTAATTCTGATTTGACATAGCAAAGTCATTACCACGACCGACCCTCTCCGAGGCTCGAGGTATGTGGGTGGACTCCGTTCCCTACGCTAAGCGTCTCCGACGCTGAGCGCAGGGTTTACCACAACCGGCGCGTCTCCGACGCACGCTATCCACAGCGTATCTTCGACACGCTGTGGATTCTCGTTCGCTCCGATTTGCACCACCCACGCCTAACCGCGCGTCAGCACCGACTAACCATTCGCGGCACAACACCTCTACTAATAAACTTTAACAAATGAATATCTTGCTTTTGCTGTGAGATTTGATTAATTTTGCTTTTTAAAGGCGAAGAAGGCAAAAATGGAAAGAAACGGCATAATATTGTGGGCTGACGACGAAATCGACTTGCTCAAACCTCATATAATGTTTTTGAAAGCGAAAGGCTACGATGTGACAACAGTCAACAACGGCGCCGATGCGCTCGACAGCGTGTCGCTGAATCACTACGACTTGGTGATTCTCGACGAGAATATGCCGGGCTTGAGCGGTCTGGAAACGCTGTCGCAAATCAAGCAGATGCGTCCCGACGTGCCGGTGATAATGATTACCAAGAGTGAGGAGGAAAATATTATGAATCAGGCGATTGGCAATAAAATTGCCGACTATCTGATAAAGCCTGTCAATCCGAATCAAATCTTGATGTCGTTGAAAAAGAACCTGCATTCGAGCACGTTGGTGTCGCAGAAAGCCACGAGCGACTATCAGCAGGAGTTTCGCCGCATCACCGAGCAAATCAACGATTCGAGCGACATCACCGACTGGTATAACCTCTACCGTAAGTTGGTGTTTTGGGAGATGGAGTTGGCGCAGACCGACACGAATATGGACGAATTGTTGCTGTCGCAGAAGGCAGACGCTAATGCGCAGTTTTGCAAATACATCAAGCGCAACTACGAGAGTTGGATTGACTCCGACAGCCGTCCGCTGATGTCGAACGACGTGTTTCGGCGCAAGGTTTTCCCGCTGCTCGACGCCGGCGAAAAGGTGTTTTTCGTGCTCATCGACAATTTCCGGCTCGACCAGTGGCGCATCATCAAGCCGCTGCTTGCCGAATACTACAACATTGAGGAAGACCTCTATTGCAGCATCCTCCCGACGGCGACGCAATATGCGCGCAATGCCATCTTTTCGGGGTTGATGCCGGTGCAAATCGAGAAAATGTTTCCGGAATTGTGGGTCGACGAAGACTCTGAGGAGGGCAAGAACGTCAACGAGTCGCCGCTGATACAGACGCAACTCGACCGTTTTCGCAAGAAGTATACGTTCTCATATAATAAGGTGTACGAAGGACAATTCGGCGACAAACTTTTGCAGAATTTCCGCAATTTCGAGCGCTACGACTTGAACGTCATCGTGTTTAACTTCATCGATATGCTGTCGCACGCGAGAACGGAGTCGAAGATGATACGCGAGTTGGCGTCGACCGATGCCGCTTACCGGTCGCTGACCGAGTCGTGGTTTCGCCATTCGTCGGCGTCGGAGTTGCTGCGCCGCATTGCCGAGTCGGGCTATCGCGTCGTGCTGACGACCGACCACGGAACGATTCGCAGCGACAATCCGATAAAGGTTGTCGGCGACAAAAATACGAACACCAACTTGCGCTACAAACTCGGTAAGAACTTGACCTACAACGAGAAACAAGTTTATGCCGTGAAGTCGCCGGCGCGGTTGGGACTGCCATCGCCGAACATTTCGACGCACTATATTTTTGCCACCAACAACGACTTTTTTGCCTATCCCAACAATTATAACCATTACGTACAGTACTACAAGGGCACGTTCCAGCACGGCGGCATTTCGATGGAAGAAATGCTTATCCCGTTGATAACGATGCAACCGAAGTAGGCAACAACTAAATAACAGACAATGAAGATATTTACATCATCCGACATACGCGAAATCGACCGCAAAACGGTTGAGCGCGACGGCATCACGTCGTGGGAACTTATGGAGCGTGCGGCGTCGCTCGTTACCAAAGAAATCATGGAACGCTGGTCGCCGACGCAGCGCATTGTGGTGTTCGCCGGCCCGGGAAACAACGGCGGCGATGCCCTTGCCGTGTCGCGTATGCTCATCGACCAAGGCTACCATCCCGAGATATACCTTTTTAACACAAAAGAGCATCTTTCGGACGATTGCAAGACCAATCGCGACAAGTTGATAGAATATGAATACGAGGACTTCACCGAGGTGGTCAAGACGTTCTCGTTCCCGGAAATTACCGAGCGCGACGTGATTGTCGACGGCATCTTCGGGAGCGGCTTGCGCGAGCGCATCGTCGGCGGCTATACGTCGTTGGTGCAGAACATCAACGAGTCGAATGCCTTCGTTGTGTCGATCGACATTCCGTCGGGGCTTTTCGGCGAGTATAACTACGAAAACTTGCTTCGCAACGTGGTGCACGCCGACTTGACTTTGACATTCCAATTTCCGCGACTTTCGTTCTTCTTCAAAGAAAACAATGAGGTGTTGGGCGAATGGAAGGTGCTCGACATCGGGCTGAACCGCCGTGCCATCCACGAAACGCCGTCGAACACGTTCTTCATCGATTCGGTAGGCGTCAGAGATGCGCTTAGCCTGCGCAATCCGTTTGCCGACAAGAACGAATTCGGGCGCATCTACCTTGCCGCGGGGAGTCACGGCATGGCAGGCGCTGCAATCTTGGCGGCGCGGGCGGCGATGCGTAGCGGCGCGGGCGTAGTCACCGTACATACTCCCGAATGCGCTTACTTGCCGTTGCAAATTGCTGTTCCGGAGGTAATTATCGACACAGATGCCGACGATTGCGTCATTACGGAAATTGCGCCCCACAAGAAGTCGCACGCCGTGGGCATCGGTCCCGGCTTGGGCACCGACAGTCGCACTATCGACGCGCTGGGCAACTTTCTGCGCAGCCGCCGCGAACCCGTTGTGCTCGATGCCGATGCGCTCAACTGCTTGGCGCAACGCCCCATATATCTGAGCAACATCCCGGCAAATTCCGTCATAACGCCCAATGCCAACGAGTTCGACCGCCTCTTCGGCGACTGCTATACCGAGGAAGAGCGCCTCAAAAAGGCTCTCGATGCAGCGTCGCGGTTGAAAATCAATATAGTGCTTAAAGGTCACTATACCAAGGTGATACGTCCCGACGGCAAGATATTTATCAACAGTACGGGCAATGCCGGAATGGCGACTGCCGGCAGCGGCGACGTGCTCACAGGCATTATCACTTCGCTGCTTGGACAAGACCTGGCATCGTGTACCGCTGCCGTTATCGGTGTGTTTGTCCACGGGTTGGCAGGCGACCTGGCTCGCAAAAAGCACGGCGAGGCTGGGCTCATTGCTTCCGACATCGTCGACAATATCGGCAAGGCGATAAAACTTATTCTCGAATCGTAAAAACAACCAAAAGATATGAACAAGTCAGTCATAACATTAGCGCTTGCAGCCCTTGTGGCGACTGCCGGACAGGCACAACAGACGCAAAAACTTACGGCAACCAAACTCAACGACTATGGCTTAATCTATACCCTCCCGACGACGCATCTCGCCGTCGACGTTAAGGCGGTCAAAACCGTTCGGAAGGCGGGTCCGTTCTATAAATATGCCAAGAAATATCTCGGCGTCGACAAGGTGATAATCGCCGACAGCCAAACCTGGGACATCGAAAGCATCACGGTGACACCGTTCGGCGTTGCCGACAAGGAGAACGAGTTTTTGATGACGTTCAAAGCCGGAGCGGCGCCGTTTGTGATTGTCGACCGCGAAGGTATGCCCTTGGCTATCAATAAAGAAGTGACCGTCGAAGAGCCGTCGAAGAGCGCCGATGCACCGAAGGCGACCGGCGACAATCAGGCGGACGCCGTCAACGTGTTTTCGGAAGATATGGTAGCCGGCGAGTCGACCATGAAGCGTGCCGAGGCTGCCGCATCGAAGATTTTCGAGCTTCGCGAGACTCGCAACGACCTCGTGTCGGGCAATGCTGACAAGATGCCGCCCGACGGGGCTTCGCTCAAGCTGATGCTCGACGAACTTAACCGCCAGGAGCGCATTCTGACCGCTATGTTTGTCGGTACGACCACTACCGAGACCGTGGTGGCGCAATTCGACTACCTTCCCGCCGACGCGGTGAGTCGGGAAGTGATTTTCCGCGTGTCGGACTACGATGGCATCGTGGACCGCAACGACCTTGGCGGCGACCCGGTCTATCTGACGCTGACCGTTGACAGTCGCGGCGAACTTCCGGTTGACGAAAAAGGCGAAGTAAAGCGCGTGCCGAAAGATGCCGTGATGTACTGCATTCCCGGCAAGGCAACCGTATCGATAAGTTATAAAGGAAAACAATACGCGAAGCGGAGCGTGCAAGTGTCGCAATTTGGCGTGCAGTTCGGACTCAATCCGAAAGCGTTTGTCGACAAGAAAGCGCCGGCCTACGTAGAATTCTATCCCGAAACGGGAGCCATCAAAGACTACGGCGTGACAACGCCCGAAGAGCCGCAACAATAGCGGCTCTTATCGCGTGTCGGCTTTATCGCGTGTCGGCGCCCCACATAAGTTTTTTGCGAAGCGTCTCGGCGAAGTCGTGACTGCGGTGCTGCACGATGTGTACGCCGTAGTCGGCTTTCGACAGTCGCAGCGTCGTGCCCATAGGCAGTTCGTCGGAGTTGCCGTCGACGCTTGCGCGGAACGAGTCGGAGCGCTTCGACGTGGTAGTAATTTCCAGCACGACGTCGTCGGGCAGAACGAGCGGGCGCATCGTGAGCGAATGGGCTGCGATAGGCGAAATGACGATGCTCCGGCATGCCGGATGCATAATCGGACCGCCCACCGAGAGGTTGTAGGCAGTGCTGCCTGTCGGCGTCGACACGATTAGTCCGTCGCCGAGGTAGGTCGTCAGTTCGCGACCGTCGACAGCCACGTGGATGTGTAGCATCGATGCCGACGCGTTTTTCTGAATGGCAAGTTCGTTGAGAGCGGCAAGATGATAGTCTAAACCTTCGGCTGTGACGTCGATGAGTTGTCGCACGTCGATAGTAACGTTGTGCGTCAGCAGGTCGTCGACAAAGTTTTCCGGCTGACAGATAGGCACGTCGGCGAGGTAGCCGAGATGTCCCGTGTTGATGCCCGCAATGGGAATTTGTTTAGCGCCGACGCGAGCTGCCGTGCGGAGAAACGTGCCGTCGCCGCCGATGCTGATAGCGTAGTCGGCATCGAAATCGTTGTCGTCAATAATTCCGCCGACGCCGAATTCCGGGATTAGCGGGTGGATGTAGTCGTAGAAACGGCGGTCGAGCCACACCTCCACGTTGCGGCTGCGCAGAGCGGCTGCAAGTTGTGCGATGTGGGCAAGGTGTTGGCGTTGGTGGCGGCTTCCGAATATTGCGATTTTCATCTCTGTCAGTTTTTCTGCAAATTTATTGCCAAAATCTTTGTTTTGCAAACTCGTACAAATTAAAGTTGTTAACAAACTTTAACTAAGCATAAATTGTGAAAAAAGCATAAGTTTGTATTTTTGCGAAAACGCTCAAATACAAACTATTATGAAAACTACGACTACCATCGCCGGCGGAGCGACGAGAGCAAGGAAGGTGCATCGTTCGCGGCGAGTTGTTATGCTTCTTGCGGCAATAGTAATGCTGCTAAGTCCGGCAAAAATGTATGCCTCGGGCGACATCCAATCGAGCATGATAGAACTGCGCGACCACTTGGCGCTGCTCGGCTACATCTCGGTGAAGGTGCCAATCTACGACGACAACGGGCTCGACGAAGGCTTGCCGAAGAAGACCGACAACGGACGCTATTCGGCGATAACGGTCGACGGCGAAACGGTAGTGGAGTTTTATTCGATGGAGTCGGCGGGTTCGCCGCAGCCGGAGGGCGATTCGTATTGGGTAAAGTCGCAGATAACGTCGAGCAGCAAGATAGCGCGTGTGAGCGTGTTCCAGCGCGACGACGAAGAAAACAGCACGCCTGTCGACGAGTCGAACGGCAAGGCGCTGACGACGTCTTATCAAGAGACGACGCATTCGGCGGTTTTGGGTAGGGCGTATGCCTACTATCGCATCTACTTGTCGGCAGACTATTTGAAAAAGCTCGGTACCGGCTCGTCGAAAGTTCTCGTCCACTTGGGAATTGACGAAAACAACGGCAGCGCCGACCGCGACGAGGAGGAATACAAGACGTTTACGTTCAACTATCCGACGGCGCCCGATTTGAATTATGCATATTCGCGGACTCAGCCGGGAAAGTACGACGTGACGTTTACCGGAACGATTAACGACCGCTACAAACTGACGCCGGTCGACACTTCTTATACGACAGTCAAGGATGCGGTCGACAGAGTTACGAAATACGTCAGCCGCAGCAACAACGAGCAAAAGGTGACGCTCTACTACGAAAAGAAACTTTCCGACTATCAATATCTTCCGACAGAGTCGCAAGTGACGATACCGGCGTTACAATATCCGGAAAATCTGACCATCGAGCAAGTCGACAGCGGTAGGATAGCCCTTAAATGGACCATCTCCACGCCGAGCGGCACTTATGTGTCGGGCGACCGCTTCGAGGTGCAGCGCAGCGCCACGTCGAACTTTGCCGAAGTGAAAGACATCGGCACGATTGACTATTTCAACGGTAAAACGATTACCATCTACGACGATGCCTCTGAAGAGAATCTCAACGGAACCTACTACTACCGCATTCGGCGCACCGCGCCGCAGTCGGTGTGGGGCTGGAACGACTATGCTTCAGGCTCGGTCGAAGTAGCGATGAAGCACGTCTACGTCGGCAGCGCAACCGGATATATGAGCGACAAACCCGGCTCAGCCGACGTGTTTATGGAGTGGAACTACGACAACGGCAACGTGATGACGAAAGGGTCGAAACTGATACTTACGCGAATAAACACCACTCAGGACAATGTGCAGACGCAAACTGTGCTTGCAGACACGTGCTTGCAGACGCGTCGCTATGTCGACCAAATTCCGACTCCGTGCGACGTCTATACCTACACGATAGCATTGCAGCCCGGTTCGGAGGCGTATGCCGAACAGAAACCGGCAGTCAACGTTGAGGGCGACGACGACTTCTACAGTTCGCTGCGCGGCAACGTGGTGATGCTGTCAGCGTCGAAAGGCTACTACAGCGACCGGATAGAGTTGCAGTGGCAAACCGACGGACTGCCCATCAACACGTTTTCGCTGAAGGCGCGCAAGTACGGCACCGATACGGAATTCCGTCAGTTAGCCTCCATAGCGTCGAGTGCCGGCAATAAGTTGTATACCTACGACTACGACAAGGCAGAGGCAGGAGTTATCTACGAGTTTAAGATAGCGGCGTTGACCGAATGTGCCGACACGACCGTTATGCTCGAATATAAGAAAAGCGTATTGGGCTTCCGTACGCCTACGGGCGAAATCTACGGACGCGTGACCTTCGACGACGGCCAGGCAGTGCCCGACGTAGAGGTGCGTGCCGAAACAACCGACGACGCCGGCATCGGCGGCAAGGCGTATCGCTTCGACGGCTCGGCGAATCTGAAAATCGCAACTCCGTGGCTTCTGAAAACCGCTACCGACAGCGTTTCGCTCGAGGCGTGGATAAAGCCCGAGGGCGACGGAACGATAGTGGCAAAGCCGGATATGTATGCGTTGCGCTACGAAGCCGACAAGGTTTATTTCGATTTCGGCAGCCAGACGCTCAAGTCGACCGAAACGATTAGCAACAACGCCCGTGGCTTCGACTTCGTCCACGTTGCAGCCGTGGCAGGCGACAGCCTGAAGTTGTTCTTCAATGGAAAATGTGTAGGCGCCGTGCCGCGTACGGCAAGCGTGACCGGCAACGACGAACTCGTAACGATTGGCAAAGGCTTCAAAGGCATCGTCGACGACGTGCGACTTTGGAGCACAGCACGCAGCGACGAGCAAATTGCGAAAAACTGCGGTCGCTATCTCGTCGGCAACGAAACCGGCTTGGCGGCTTATTATACGTTCGACTATTCGGTCGATGCCGAATTTTTCGACATTTCCTACAGCGGAACGACCTACAACAAGCACCACGGCATAAGCGATAAGGCGGTGATTACCGACGAGGTGCCCGAGTCGGTGCAACTCAGCTATAAATACTATACCGACGACAACGGTTCATACTTCCTTCGCGGACTGCCCTACGTCGGCAACGGTACGACGTATAAGATTATTCCCACGTTGGGCATTCATCAATTCCGTCCGGAAAACGAGTTGCGACTACTCAATGCCAACTCGCAGAACCACACGGTGAACTTCACCGACCGGTCGTCGTTTGCCGTGTCGGGTAAGGTGACCTACGCGGGCGGTAACTTGCCTGTCGAGGGCGTTTCGTTCGTAATCGACGGCAGTCCGGCAATGGACGGTAAGGGCAATTTGCTGAAGACCGACGCCGCCGGAATGTTTGAAATCAGCGTTCCCGTCGGACGGCACGAGGTGAGAGCACAGAAGCAAGGACACACGTTTGCCAACGGCGGTAAAATAACGAATATCGACGGCAGCGACCGCAACTATCAAGACATGGTTAGCGGTCTCGAATTGACCGACAGCACACGCGTTCGCTACGTCGGGCGTGTTGCCGGAGGTACGATTCAGCAGGGGCTGCCGATAGGCCATCCCGAATCGCGCAACAATCTTGCCGACAGCGTAAAAGTTGTGCTTACCTACCAAAACGACGCGTATACGATGGTTGAAAAGCCGCATCGCGAAACCTACAACCTCTACAAATCCGTCTACAGCCAAGGCGAGCCGACCAACGACGTCGATTTTGCGAACAACGTGATAACGATTTATCCGAATGCGGCGACCGGCGAGTTTTATGCCGACATCATTCCCGAGAAATACAAGGTCGACGTAATCGTCCCCGGACACGACGAAAATCCGCTGCCGGGCAGCGGCGAAGAATTGAGTTTCGTTGCCGCGCTGTCGAAAAACTCCGAATTGATAACCTATACCGATTCGCTGAGCACGGAAGGCGTGCATAAGGCGGTTACCGACTCGATAAGTTATAACAAAAAGTCGCTGTTCATCAAGCGCTACAGCCCGTCGATAGTCGTTCGTCAGAAAGTCAACTCGCAGTTGCACGACTACTTCGGAAGCGATTCCATCCAAGTCAAAACGCTCGACAAGAGTCTGTCGTTCACGGCATGTACCTACGACAAGACGGCGAAGAAATATACGTTCGGCATGCCGGTGTTTGAGCAGAACACAACGGCGACACTGCGAATAAGCGCGTGCGAGTTGTTCCGCTATAAGGACAGTAACGGACTCGATAAGGAGGGCGTCGATGCCGACCAAGTTCCGTCGTCGGCAGGCGAACTAACCTTTACGGGCACGGACCTCGCCGTCGCTTGCGATACGACAATCGTAACCAACTCCAACGGCGAGGCAGACTGGTCGTTCACGGTGAACGAGCCGGATATGACGTCAGCCCTGCGCAAAGTTGCCATACAATATACCTACGTTGAAAAGGCAAACGACGAAGCGCGTAAGGTGACAATCGATTGGGACGGCAAGTTTGATGCCATAGTGCTCGGCTGTCGCTCGTTGGGAACCGACTTAATAACGAAAGGACCCGACAAGGTGCTTTTCGTGCTTCGCGACCCGCCGGGAAGCAACAGTTATTCGTATTTGGAGAAAGGCGTTACGGTGACGCACGAAAGTTCGTATGATTGGGGACTTGACTTTAGTTTGGATGTCGGAGCAACAATAAAGCAAGGAGCATATCTAATCTATTATTGTGGATTAGGAGGAGGCAAAGTGAAACTATTTGAATTTGAGGATAATCAAACCGGTGGCATTTCAGGTACGCTCCACTACGACAACCTTGAAAAGACGACGACAACTGCGACAGTAACGTCGCGAATCAGCACAAGCAGCGACCCGCTCTATGTTGGCGCCGACGGCGACGTCTATGCCGGATTTTCTACCAATGTTTCGTTAGGCAAAGTCGAAGATGTGCGTATCATTTCGAAGCGGATATACAATCTGGCTCCGGAAGAATATGAAGTCTATAATGATATCAAGTGCAGCAACGATACGCTGATGTTGGTTAAGTCGCAAGACATCGGTTTCGACCAGAAATACGATACATTCTTTGCATACACACAATCACATATCGAGAAGACGTTGATTCCGGAACTAATAGAGACAAGAAATTCTTTGCTTTTGCAAAAAACGGAAACCGACGACTACTATCAGCAACTTGCCAACACGAATAAAAGCAATGTATATGTGTCGAAACTAAAGCCCGACGACAAGAATTTCGGGAAAAACAACAACGATGCGGCATTCGGCTCGTCGAAGGATGTCGATGTGTTCGACGGACCGAGTTATAAGGTATACACGGCAGAAACTGTTAGTAAAGCAGACACTATTTACAACATTAATGAAACGATACAGAAATGGCAAGATAAGATAAAAGAGAACGAAGAGCAAAAAGTGAAGGCACAAAGCAAGCGAAACATTTCCTACCAAGGTGGGTCGGAATATTCGTATGGGCAGTCTTATTCGTTCACACGTTCCGATGAAAATGATATAAATTTCAGCATAGGTATTAATTTAGCAGCTAAACTTGGTTTTAATTTTAGTAATAAAGGTGGTGTTTTGGGCATAAAAAACACCGATAAGACGACACACGGATGGACGTGGGGCGGTGGCGAAACCGGAACGATGGCGCAAGGATTTGTGCTGTCGGAGTCGGGTAGCGACTACCTGAGTGTCGATGTTTGTACCGAGCCCGGCTACTCAAATAAGGGTAAATTTTATAAATATGATGAGATTGTCGACCTTTCAGTGGCGCAAGATACCTTCCCGACCCTGATTTTCTTGAAAAAAGGCGGCGCAACGAAATGCCCGTACGAGCCGGCTGATACGACAAAATACTATCAACCCGGTACCTTACTCGACAAATCGACTATTCGCGTTGAGGTGCCGGAACTGTCGGTGGAGAACAACTTTATCGACAACGTGCCCTCGGGCGAGGCTGCCAAATTTACGCTCTATTTACGCAACAATTCGGAGGCGCAAAAAGACCTGTACTACGACTTCTCAATCGACGATTCGACGAATCCCAACGGAGCGCAATTCTCAATCGACGGAGCGCCATTAGGTAGCGGATTGACCTTCTTCGTGCCGGCGGGACAGACCGTGACAAAGATTCTCGAGGTGCGGAAAGGCACGGTGATGAACTACGACAACATGGTGTTCTGGCTATCGTCGCAGTGCCAGTGCAACCTCGCCGACTCGCAGGAAGACATCTACGACGCCGTTTCGCTGAGCGTCCACTTTACGCCGTCGGCAACGGCTGTCAACATCAAAAAGCCGACCGACACGTGGACCTACAACACGAAACTGCCTACGGCGATGCGCAACGACGTCGAGCAGCACTATATGGACGTTACGCTCGACGATTTCGACATCAATTATGAGAATTTCCATCGCGTGATGCTTCAGTACAAGCCGGCAGCGGCGAGCGACGACGAGTGGGTGACGCTGATGAGCTACTATGCCGACGAAGATGCCTACAATCAGGCTGTCGCGAACGGGCAAAACGCCACGATGATAAGCAGCGACGACCACGGCATGATATTCTATCAATGGTTTATGGACGACCTTCCCGACCAGCGATACGACGTGCGCGCCGTCGGAACGAGTATGATAAGCAATGAGGAATATTACAATTATTCGGAGGTTCACAGCGGCGTGAAAGATATGTACAACCCGCGGTTGTTCGGCAGTGCACAGCCTGCTAACGGCATACTCACCGTCGACGACGAAATTCGCTTGAACTTCAACGAATCGATAGCCGACGGCTTGCTTACCGACAACAATTTCGAAGTGACGGGCGTGCGCAACGGCGCAACGACCGACCATTCGGTGTCGGTGACGCTCGACGGCGAAAACGATGCCATCCGCGAATCGCTCGTGCGCAATTGGCGCAACAAAGACTTGACAATCGAGTTGTGGGCGCTTGCCGAAGGTGAGCGCGAAGGCGTGCTGTTCAGCCACGGCAAAGCCAACGATTTGTTCGAAATTTCGATGACCGGCGACCATCGCTTTGCCGTCAAGGTCGGAAAAAACAGCATAGTGACGGTCGACCCGGTAGCCTATGCCGAAGGCGAATGGGCGCACATCGCCGTTGCCTACAACCACGAAGGACGCGTTTCGGCATACTACAACTATAAGCAAATAATCGACGATGCGCAGGTCGGCGTCTATAGCGGAGAGGGTGCGTATGCCTTCGGCGAAAGCGTCGACGAAGGCTATCGTTTTGCCGGAAAGATGCATAACGCGCGCATCTGGGATAAGATAGTTCCGCTGCAGCAACTGCAGACCAACAGCCTGACGCTGCTTTCGGGCGCTGAAAGCAATCTGCTGGCATACTATCCGATGAACGAAGGTCGCGGCGACGTCGTGGTCGACAAGGCGCGAGGCGTGAATATGCAGATTGTCGGCGGCGAATGGACCGTTCCCGAAGGTCGCGCCATCAGCCTCGACGGCAGCAGCCGCTACGTCAAAGTGCCGACGGGAGCAGCCGTGGTCGATGCGACGATGGACTATACGTTGGAGTTCTGGTTTAAAGCCGCAGAAGGTCAGACGAATGCCACCTTGGCAGCCAGCGGAGCGGGCGACGGCACCGACACCTACGGCTCGCAGAATCTGTTCTCATTAGGCTTCGAAGGCGGCATCTTGACGTTCCGCAACAACGGTTATGCGGCAGTCTGCACAGGCGATTATCTCGACAACGATTGGCATCACGTCGCCGTTTCGGTCAATCGCAACAGCTCGCGCGCACAAATCTACGTCGACGGCGCACTCAACGCCTACTTCGACGCTCTGAATCTCGGCGGACTGGAGTCGGACTACATTACACTCGGCGCCAAGCCGCATCTTGCCGACACCGGCGAAACCTCTTATACGGACTTCTTCAGCGGCGAAATCGACGAATTCCGCCTGTGGAAACTTTACCGCGGCGAGACGTTGACGGCAAACGGTATGTCGAGCAAACTCGACGGAAGCGAAAAGGGCTTGATTGCCTACTATCCGTTTGAAAGTTATCAGGATTGGCAGGGCACGCCGCAACTGGTGTTCTCCGCCGATTGTCAGGTGGCGGGACTCGCCGAGCCGGCAACGGCAATCGTGACTGACCCGAGTGTAGAGACCTCGACGTCGGCGCCGATAAAGGCGAAAGAGCCGGTGAGCGACTTGCTCTACGACTTCGTGGTCAACGACGATGCGTTGATAATCAATCTCAACGAGCCGTACGACCGCATCGAAAAGCAGATAGTGACGTTTACCGTCGAGGGCGTACGCGACCTTAACGGCAACGAAATCATCAGCCCGATAACGTGGTCGGCTTACATCGACCGCAACCAACTCAAGTGGGGCGAAACGAGTCTCGACTTCGTCAAGGCGTACGGCGAAGAACTGACGTTTACGGTCAAAGCCGTCAACAACGGCGGGTCGGTGCAATATTTCACGATGGAAAATGCGCCGTCGTGGTTGAGCGTTTCGCCGTCGAGCGGCGCCATCGACCCGGCTTCGGAAATCGACGTCCGATTTACCGTCAGCGCGGGGCTCAATGTTGGTACTTACGAAGAGGTCGTGTATATGCGCAACGACAACAACGTGGCTGAGGCGCTCGGCTTGAACGTCAAAGTTGAGGGCGAAAAGCCCGATTGGAGCGTAGACCCGCACGCTTACCAATATAATATGTCGATATTCGGCAAAATCGTAGTCGACGGAGCTTATTCCAACGACGAAGACGATATGCTTGCCGCATTCTATAAGGATGAGTGCGTCGGCGTTTGCAACAATAAGTATTTCGACGCCAACGACACGTATTATGCTCTGCTGACCGTCTACGGCAACGACGTCGAAACCGGCGAACTTGAGTTCCGCATGTGGGATGCAAGTACGGGCACTACCTATCGGGCAGAGCCTAACGTAGGTATTACATTTAAGAACAATGATGCGATAGGCAGTCCTGACAATCCCGTGCTGTTTACGGCAAGCCGATTGCGCATACAGACTATACCGCTCGAATCGGGATGGAACTGGGTTTCGACCAACGTCGATACTGAAGGACGCAGCGTTGCCGACGTGTTCCGCGCCGGCGATTGGACGGAAAACGACCAAATAAAGAGCGAAGACGGCGGCTTCCTGTCGTACGACGGCGGCTGGGACGGCACGCTGTATGATATGAATCCCGTCGGGATGTATCTTGTGAAATGCCAAAACGCCGGAGAATTGGAAATCTCGGGTTCGCCGATTGACATAGA
>JBJEDP010000268.1:0-3588 GCA_051872175.1 Candidatus Limisoma sp. | reverse complement strand
AAAAAAACTTTAAGTTCCCAAATGTAGTGATAAAGCGGAATATGGAAAAGAATTATGAACAAATCAATAAAAAAAAGCAACAAATTTAAAAATAATATACAATTCCTTGTCGGCTCATAAGGACGGCGCTTGTTGTGTTACCCATGACTGCTGTCCCTTAGGCACAGCTACCCCTGCTGTATCTTCGACATGGCAGGGGTAGCCGGTATCTTCTTGTTACTATTTGAAAAGAGAATCGGGATATATGCCGTTTTTGTGAAGTTCGGCGAATTTGGCAACAACAGCGGGTCGGTCGTCAGCGTAGGTGACGCCAAACCAGCGCGAATCGGTATCCAACACCTTTATTGTAGCCTCGTTCGATTTGATTAGCGCGTCGACAACGTCGGGAATAACTTGTTCTGCTTTCGGCGTTGTCAAGTCTCGCTCGAGGAATTTTGTGAATTCTCGCTCCGCGTAGTCGAAGTAGTCGGGCGTGAATCCCCACATATTCATTGAAACAGGGACGCTTGCGTCGAGCATATGTTGAGTGCCGGCAGCGTCGATGTAGAATAATTCGCGGGCGTCGTTGTATTGTATTTCCTTACACTCCTCGACCGCAGTCAGCATTCCATCTTTCGTTTGGCAAACGCCGCGGTTCACGCCGCCATTCTCTGTCGTGGTGTTGTCCAGGCGGAATCCCACCATGCAATAGTCGCCTTTGCGGTCGCGCGGTCGCATCAATTCTTTGGCAAGAACTTCGTAGGAGTTGCGTCCGTAGAAGTCGTCGGAATTGATTACGGCGAAGGGCTCATTGATTGCGCCTTTCGCCATGAGAACAGCGTGCGCCGGACCCCACGGCTTTGTGCGCTCGGCAGGGCATTCGAATCCATCGGGCAATTTGTCGGTCGATTGGAATACGACGTCGACCGGGATATGACCTTCGTATTTGGAAAGAATCTTGTCGCGAAAGTCTTGCTCGAAATCTTTGCGGATTACAAATACAACTTTTCCAAATCCGGATTGAATGGCATCGTAGACGGAATAGTCCATAATGGTTTCTCCATTAGGGCCGAGGCTGTCAAGTTGTTTTAAGCCTCCGTAGCGGCTTCCCATTCCGGCGGCAAGAACGAATAATGTCGGTTTCATTCTATTGTTTTGAATAAAAAAGTAATATGTCGTTTATATGTTTCTCCGGGACGCAGAACGGTCGTGGGGAACGACGGCGTGTTGGGCGAGTTGGGGAATCCCTGACACTCTATTGCTACTCCGTCGTAGTCGTTGTAGCCGCGTCCTGCCTTATTTTTCGGGCACCCCGAAAGCCAGTTGCCGGTATAAATCTGCACACCCGGTTGGTCGCTTCTTACCTCAAGAATTCTCCCGGATGTTTCATCCATAAGAGTTGCTACTTTGCGTAACTGTCCGTCGTCGGCGTTGTTCACCACCCAGCAGGCATCATAACCTTTGCCTGTCTTCAATGCCGGAAAATCGGCGTCGATATCCTTGCCGATGGCTTTGAACGAGCGGAAATCCATAGGCGTGCCTTCGACGGGAGCAATCTCGCCTGTCGGAATCAGCGTTTCGTCGGTTGGCAGATAGTTGTCTGCTTCCAGCTTGAGCAAATGGCTGAGGACGCTTCCGCTGTCGTGCCCTTTAAGATTCCAGTAGGCGTGGTTGGTCAGATTGACTACGGTGGGAGCATCCGTGGTGGCGGTCAACGTCAGTTTCAGTTCGTTGTCGTCGGTCCACACATATTTCGCTTCCGCATGCAGATTGCCGGGGAATCCCGCTTCGCCGTCTCGGGAGAGGTAGGCGAAGACCACACTGTCGTCGGTTTGCTCTTTGACTTCCCAGTTGCGGTTGTGGAAGCCGTGGTCGCCGCCGTGGTTGCAGTTCGGGCCAACGTTTATCGGCAACGTGTATTCAACGCCGTCGAGCGAGAAATGACCTTTGGCAATGCGGTTGGCGTAGCGTCCGGGAATTTTGCCGCAAGCGGGACCGTCGCCGATATAGTCTTCCGGATTAGAATATCCGAGAGCCACGTCGCCGATTGTTCCGGTTTTGTCGGGTACGTTGACCTCGACGATGCCGGCACCGATGCTCGTCAGCACTACCGACGCACCGGAGTTGTTTACGAGTCTGAGTTGGGTTATGTCGGTTGTTGCCATTTCTTACTATTTTGCGCGTTCAACAATGTGTGCACCGTCGCTGATTACCACGGGATATACCTGAGGCTCGTGCCCGTAGCGTTCGTTAAATCGCGTTGTTGCAGTCTCGACGAACTTGTCGCGAAGGTCTTTCTTGACGAGATTGATGGTACATCCACCGAAGCCACCGCCCATAATACGCGAACCGGTCACACCGCATTCGCGGGCAATGTCGTTGAGGAAATCGAGTTCCTCGCAGCTTACCTCGTAGTCGTCCGACAGACCGCGATGCGTTTCGTACATCATGCGACCAACAGTTTCGTAGTCGCCTGCGTTAAGTGCGTCGCAGACGGTGAGCACGCGTTCTTTCTCCTCGATAACAAATTTCGCACGGAAGTAGTCTTCGGCAGTAATGTCGGTGCGGATAGATTTGAGTGCCGACATAGTTGCATCGCGGAGCGTGTCCAGCCCGAGACGTTTAGCCACGCGCTCGCAAGATGCTCGGCGCTTGTTGTAGGGCGAGTCGGCGAGCTCGTGTTTTACCCGAGAATCGATGAGCACGAGTTCGTAGTCGTCGGGTGCGAAGGGGAAGTATTCAAACTCCATTGAGCGGCAGTCGAGGCGCATCAGTTTGCCCGCCTGACCCATGATTGACGCAAATTGGTCCATGATGCCGCAGTTCACGCCGCAGTAGTTGTGTTCGGTCGACTGACCGATTCTTGCAAGTTCGAACTTGTCGATGCTATTTTCGTTGAAAAGGTCGTTGATGGCGAAAGCGAAACAACTTTCGAGCGCCGCCGACGAACTGAGCCCGGCGCCGAGAGGAACGTTTCCGGCAAACACGGCGTCAAAGCCCTTCACGATGCCGCCGCGCTTGGCAACCTCACGGCATACGCCGAAGATGTAGCGTGCCCACGAAGCCTCGGGAGCGTCAGCCTCATTCAGACCGAACTCGGCATAGTCGTCGAGGTCGACGGAATAGACGCGCACCGTGTCGGTGCCGTTGGGCTGAATTTTTGCCATTATCACTTTGTCTATTGCTCCGGGGAATACAAAACCACCGTTATAGTCGGTGTGTTCGCCGATAAGGTTAATACGACCTGCCGAGGCATAAACAGTTCCCGGCTCGTTAAAGCGTTTGTTAAACTCTTCGCTAATTCTATTCTTTAATTCCATGTCAATACTATTAGATTAATGGACGGTTAAAAAAAATTACATCATTTTTCAAATGTAGCGAAAAAGCTGAAAATGGAAAAGCAAAAACGACAAATTAACAAAACATAACAATACGTACGCCTTCGTCGCGGTTATACGACTGCAATCGCAGCGGTTAGAAGGTTAAGAGGTTATAAGTTCAATCGGCAGCATTCGCTGCGCTCAATTGCCTGATGAAGGCTAAGAGCCTGTTTTATAATAAATGTTAAAGCAGAGGCGGGCAGTCATTGAGCAGATTTGTTCGTGCTTA
>JBJEDP010000267.1:0-19236 GCA_051872175.1 Candidatus Limisoma sp. | reverse complement strand
AATTCCACTCAAATAATGCTAATTTAACTATTTACCCCCGTAAAATAGTAGAAATCCGAAAAATACTTAAAACAAATTTGACATATACGCCCGAAATTATAATTTAATAACACAATCACGCAGCAGAATGTTCACAAACCGAGATAATAATTTTGGCTAACGAGCGCAAAATTGGCGAAAAATTGGCAAAATTCACACAAAAACGAGCGTCTTTAAGCGATTTAGGCTGCCAACCGGCGCCGGACAAGACCCCGACCGGACGAGAAATTTTACTCAAAAACACATAAATAAATAGAAATAACGAAATTTTTATCTAATTGGATTTCGCTATGTGACAAATATTTATTTCCTTTGCACCGTTTTTTGTGTTTTAAGAATATGGAAGTTTTTAGAACTGTAAAAGAATTTGAGTTGGCGACCGCACAGAAGCGGTCGGAAGGCAAAAGCGTAGGACTGGTACCGACAATGGGCGCCCTCCACGAGGGACACTTGTCGCTTGTCGAGCGCGCACGCCGCGAAAACGACTACGTAGCGGTCAGCGTGTTTGTCAATCCCACACAATTTAACAACAAAGAAGACCTACGCACCTACCCTCGCACCGAGGAGCACGACTTTGAGTTGCTCAGCACAGCCGGAGTCGACGCCGTATTTGCACCGTCGGTCGAAGAAGTATATCCCGAGCCCGACACCCGCGTGTTCGACCTCGGTCCGGTTGCGGAAGTGATGGAAGGCAAACACCGCCCCGGACACTTCAACGGCGTGGCACAAATCGTCAGCAAACTCTTCCGCTACGCCAACCCGACACGCGCATATTTCGGCGAAAAAGATTTCCAACAGATTGCCGTAATTCGTCGCATGGCGCAACTCGAAGGCTTCGACCTCGAGATAGTGTCGTGCCCCATCCGACGCGAAAGCGACGGTCTCGCCCTGAGCAGCCGCAACGTACGTTTGACAGCCGAACAGCGAAAGTTGGCGCCGAATATTGCCAAAATATTGTTCGAAAGTTGTAACTTTGCAAAGTTGCACACCGTGGCGGAAACCATCGACTACGTTGTCGACTCGATAAACGCAATCGACCAAATGCGCGTGGAATACTACGAAATCGTCGACGGAACGACAATGCAGGCAGTCGACTCGTGGCAAAGCAGCGACTACATCGTTGGATGCATCACCGTCTACTGCGGCGAAGTGCGACTGATTGACAATATTTGCTACAAGAAATAACAACGAATAATGCAGATAGAAGTATTAAAGTCGAAAATACATCGAGCAATGGTGACCAATGCCGACCTTAATTATATAGGTAGCATAACCATCGATGAAGACTTGATGGACGCAGCCGGCATCGTAGCCAACGAGCGCGTCTACATCGTAGACAACAACAACGGCGAACGCATCGACACGTACGCCATAGCGGGTCCGCGCGGCGGCGGCGACATTTGCCTCAACGGTGCGGCAGCACGGCGTGTTTATCCCGGCGACGTTGTCATCATTATGGCTTACGCTTGGATGAGCGCCGAAGAAGCTCGCACTTTTGTACCTAAAATAGTATTTCCTGAACCGGGAACAAACAAACTGGCTAAAGAATAAACCTATTAAGATATCATCAAATGTTTGAAAATTTAAGCGAAAGACTCGAGAGGTCGTTTAAGATATTAAAAGGACAAGGAACAATCTCTGAAATCAACGTAGCCGAAACGATGAAAGACATTCGGCGCGCATTGGTCGAAGCCGACGTCAACTACATCGTTGCCAAAAACTTTACCAACACCGTTAAAGAAAAAGCAATCGGTCAGAAAGTGTTGACATCGGTCAAGCCCAAAGAGATGATGGTCAAGATTGTTCATGACGAACTTGCCGTCCTCATGGGTGGCGACACCGCCCCGTTTAACGTCAACGGCAATCCCGCCATCGTGCTTATGTCGGGACTTCAAGGCTCGGGTAAGACGACTTTCTCGGGCAAAATTGCTAAGAAATACAAATCGGAGAAAGGCAAACGTCCCCTACTCGTTGCCTGCGACGTCTATCGTCCTGCGGCTGCCGAGCAGTTGAAAGTGTTGGGCGAGCAAATCGAAGTGCCCGTCTACACCGAGCCCGACTCGAAAGACCCGGTAAAGATTGCCGAGCACGCCATCGCCTACGCACGCGAAAACCACCACGACTTGGTGATTGTCGACACCGCAGGTCGCTTGGCTGTCGATGAGCAAATGATGGACGAAATCGTAGCCATCAAAGAAGCCATCAACCCGACCGAAACGCTCTTCGTGGTCGACTCGACAACCGGTCAAGACGCTGTCAATACGGCAAAAGAATTCAACACCCGCCTCGATTTCGACGGCGTAGTGCTCACCAAACTCGACGGCGACGCTCGCGGTGGCGCAGCCCTGTCGATTCGCACTGTCGTTACCAAGCCCATTAAGTTCGTCGGTACAGGCGAAAAACTCGACGCCATCGACATCTTCCACCCGGCTCGTATGGCAGACCGTATCCTCGGTATGGGCGACATCGTTTCGCTCGTCGAACGCGCTCAACAGCAATACGACGAAGAAGAAGCGCGCAAGTTGCACAAGAAAATTGCACAAAACAAGTTCGACTTCAACGACTTCCTCGGACAAATCAACCAAATTAAGAAGATGGGTAACATCAAAGATTTGGTTTCGATGATTCCGGGCGTCGGCAAAGCGTTGAAAAACTTCGAATTCGACGACAACGTGTTTAAAAACATCGAGGCGATAATCGGCTCAATGACGCCCCAAGAGCGCGAAAATCCGAAAATCATCGTCGGCACACGCTGTCAACGAATCGCTCGCGGTAGCGGTACATCGATTCAAGAAGTGAACCGCCTCATCAAGCAATTCAACGACATGAGCAAGATGATGCACAAGATGACCAACGCCAACCCAAGCAATATGATGAAGAAATTCGGTCGCGGCAAAAGACGCTAAAATCCGACCACATAACGAAAACAAAGAAGGCACCCGAACAACACGGATGCCTTTTTTGTAACTATTACATATCAAGCAGCGAGAGGCATCGCTGCCCAATTGAGTAGTTTTCGTACCTGCCCGTAGCCCGAGCGAAGGCGGCAATCTTGTTTTGCAACAGACCGGCATCGTAGTTCGCTGCATTACGCTTCACCTCAACAAAGGTTACGGTGTCGTTGAGCTCGTTCTCTGCAATGATGTCAATTTGATTTTCGCCCTTGCGGTCCCACCAACTACCGATGCGCGTATATTGTCGGCTCTCAATCATGACGCGCTTGAAATAGCGCTCGAGCATCAAGCCCGAGAAAGTGTCGTAGTCGCGGTTGATTAAAGTTCGAAGAGCTTCATAGTTCTCTATTTCGAGCATATAATTATACTTATATATAAAGCGAAACCAAAAAGAGAAGAAATTATCATCAATAACATATCGAAGATTTCTGCCCGGGCTTGTGGCAAATATGGGCAACTGCCTTGAAATCACCTCATATTCCGCTTCCAACTTAGTGAGATATCCACCGATTTCTTTACCCACGACAGCCTCAATCTCAGCGCGTGAGGTCTTACCACGGGCTATTGCGGATAGTATCGAGAAGTAGACTCCATAGTCCTTGCCGAATTCCTCGATGAGAGTAGCCTTGCCTTCGCCCAAGAATATAGAGTCGGCACTGATGATGTGGTCAATCATCCGCACCTTATTGGTAGCACCGGCATCTACCAATATCCCGACATACTTTGCAACGCCTCCGGTAAATGAGAACATAGCCAGTAAGTCGTCCGCATTATAGTCGGGATTATATTCGGCTATTATCTCCTTGAGAACACTTGGCGTAAATGGCTTGACAGTCATCATACGAGTTTGGCGATTGTAAAGCGGTTCCTTCTTGTCGCGGAAGATCTTGGACATCATCGAGAAGATTGAGCCACACACAATCAGATTGATGCGAGCACGGCTGTGGTACATATCCCAAATGCGCTGCATATCGCTGTAAATCGAGCTATTCACGCGGTAAAGCTCTTGAAACTCATCGATAAACAGCGTGATAGGTCGTTCGACCGACAGCTTCATCAGAAACTCAAAAATATCGGCAAAACATGTGGGATTGCCAAGAGTAGCGACGCCCAGTTTATTGCGAATTTCATCCATATAATCGCTACACAATTCCCCTTCCGCCTTGCGAGACACAAAGAAATACAGCATCTGTATGCCCTCATAAGCCTTCCACACAAGGTGCGTCTTGCCGACGCGACGACGTCCGGTAACGACAGTAAACTGCGCATTGTCAAGTGATAGCTTTTGAATCTGCTGAAGTGTAGCAATTTCCTCTTTTCTGTCAAAAAATCTCATAGCGTGCAAACGATTTGGTTCAATTAGCGCAACGGCGGTTTCCGAAACAGCGGTTGCGCTACTGCAAAGATAGCACACTTATCGCAATCCGGCAAGTTATCGCCTTGATTATTTTAAAATTCAGAGTTTAAAATTATTATTTATAGCACTTAAAGTCAGAAAGTTGAGAAAAAAATTGTACGGAAAGAAAAATGTTATTACCTTTGCAGCCGACTATATAGCAATATAATGTCTAACAATTAATTAACTTTAGTATTAACAATTTTATTAAATGAGCGAATTAAAAAATTCACCAATCGAAGACTTTGACTGGGATTCATACGAGAACGGTCAAGACGTAGAAGGCCAAAGCCATGACGTTTTGGTAAAGACCTACGAAGATTCTTTGAACTCAATCAAAGACAAAGAAGTTATCGACGGTACAGTAATCTCGATAAACAAGCGCGAGGTTGTTGTTAACATCGGTTACAAATCAGACGGTATCATTCCAATGAGTGAATTCCGTTACAATCCGGAACTGAAAATCGGTGACACCGTAGAGGTCTACATCGAAAATCAGGAGGACAAGAAAGGACAACTTATTCTTTCACACAAGAAGGCGCGCATGGCACGCAGCTGGGACCGCGTCAACGAAGCTCTTGACAATGACGAAATCATCAAGGGTTACATCAAGTGCCGCACTAAGGGCGGTATGATTGTCGACGTATTCGGCATTGAAGCATTCTTGCCGGGTTCGCAAATCGACGTTAAACAAATTCGCGACTATGACGTATTCGTAGGCAAGACTATGGAATTCAAGGTCGTGAAGATCAACCAAGAATACAAGAACGTAGTCGTATCGCACAAAGCGCTCATCGAAGCAGAGCTCGAGCAACAAAAGAAAGACATCATTGCCAAGCTTGAGAAAGGTCAAGTGCTCGAAGGTACGGTTAAGAACATCACTTCTTACGGTGTGTTCATCGACCTCGGCGGCGTAGACGGTCTTATCCACATCACCGACCTCTCTTGGGGTAGAGTTAACGACCCGAACGAAGTTGTTCAACTCGACCAAAAGCTCAACGTTGTTATCCTCGACTTCGACGACGAAAAGAAGCGCATCGCTCTCGGCTTGAAGCAACTTCTTCCTCATCCTTGGGATGCTTTGGACGCAGACCTCAAAGTTGGCGACAAAGTTAAAGGTAAAGTTGTTGTTATGGCAGACTACGGCGCATTCGTTGAAATCGCTCCGGGCGTAGAAGGTCTCATCCACGTTTCAGAAATGTCGTGGTCGCAACACCTCCGTTCTGCTCAAGAATTCTTGAAAGTTGGCGACGAAGTTGAAGCAGTTATCCTTACTCTCGACCGCAACGAACGCAAGATGTCGCTCGGCATCAAGCAACTCAAAGACGATCCTTGGGGCAACATCGAAGAGAAATATCCTGTTGGTTCGAAACACACTGCAAAAGTGCGTAACTTCACCAACTTCGGCGTATTCGTAGAACTCGAAGAAGGCGTAGACGGTCTTATCCACATCTCCGACCTCTCTTGGACTAAGAAAATCAAACACCCGAGCGAATTCACTCAAATCGGTGCTGATATCGACGTTCAAGTTCTCGAAATCGACAAAGAAAACCGCCGCTTGAGCCTCGGCCACAAGCAACTCGAAGAGAATCCTTGGGACGTTTTCGAAACAGTATTTACTGTTGGCAGCATCCACGAAGGTACTATCGTAGAAATGCTCGACAAGGGCGCTGTTATCGCTCTTCCTTATGGCGTTGAAGGTTTCGCTACTCCGAAACACCTCGTTAAAGAAGACGGTTCGCAAGCTCAAATTGACGAAAAGCTCGACTTCAAGGTTATCGAATTCAACAAAGATTCGAAGCGCATCATCCTTTCGCACAGCCGCATTTTCGAAGATGAGGCTAAGGCTGAAAAGGCTGAAGCTAAGAAGGCTGCTAAGAAAGCTAAACAAGAAGAAGCTCCGGCAATCAACAACCAAATCGAGAAAACTACTCTCGGTGACATCTCTGCTCTTGCCGAACTCAAACAAAAGATGGAAAAGGGCGAAAAATAATCGACCTCGACACATCAAAAAAACATTCGAGACTGCACTTCACATTACGAGGTGCAGTCTCTTTTTTGCAAACAAATGTGAAGCGCAGACGATTAACTCATTGATTTTCTGTAAGTATAATCTTTACAAAAAAGATGAAACATTCATACCGCGGCGGCAGCTTCTATTGCTTTGCCGAGCAATGCTTTGTTCCGATGAACAACGGACAGTATCCGGAATGCCGCCGAGACGACATCGGTTTCAGATTGGCTATGAGCAAATCAACTGAAAACAATAAGCGCGATTAGCGAAAGCATGCCGACGATAAACGTCACGGCAGCGATGAGCCGAAGCATTTGTTTCGGCTTTTCCGCGTTTTGACGCGTCGACATGAAGAACGTATATCCGCCTAGAAAGACGAAGAAATCGTCGATAAATCCATACCACGCCGTGTCGCAGTCGTACGGTGCAATGATGTAGGCAATCGCCGCCAACAGGGCGAGAATGCCTAACGGTCGGAGTCGTTGATGTTTTGCCATATTGAGAGAGACTTGATTTGATTCCACCCTATTTGAAAGTATTTCTGATTGAAGTCGCCGGGACGAACGACCTTGCCGTCGGCAATGACCGTGTCGATGTCCAGAGGGATGACGCCCGACATCTTGCTTTGCGGCGTCCTGCCGGCGAGGGTTTCGATGTGCTTCAACATTGCGGTAAGTTTGTCGAGGTCGATGTCGGCACGAAGTACGGCAACGGCATTTAGATAGTCGGCATCGCGGCCGTTCAGTGCCGGAGTGACATAAGCCTCCGAGCGTGCTACCACGTCGAGACGCGACCGCAGTTCGTCGAAGCCGAAAGCAAGACGTTCCGACTTGTCGACAGCGTTACTTCCAATCGATACGACGTAGATACTCATCATGCGATGCCTTTCATTGTTAGAGCAATTCGGCGGCGCTCAGCGTCGATTTCTTTAACCATAACGCGAACGTGCTGATGAATCTTTACCACGTCCGACGGCGAAGCGACGTAGGTGTCGGAAAGTTCCGAAATGTGGACAAGACCGTTTTCCTTGATGCCGATATCGACGAAGCAGCCGAACTGCGTGATGTTGGTAACGATTCCGTCGAGCTGCATACCGATTTTCAGGTCGTCGAACGAGCGGATGCTGTCGTCGAACTTAAATGTCGAAGCCGTTTGGCGAGGGTCACGCCCCGGCTTGTCGAGTTCAGCCATAATGTCGGTAAGCGTCGGCATGCCGACTTTGCCGGACACATATTTGGAAACGTCGATGGAATGACGGATGCTGCTGTCGGCAATCAGGGCGTCGACCGAGCAGCGGCAGTCGTCAGCCATTCGGCGCACTATGTCGTAGTTTTCGGGATGAACGGCGGTGTTATCGAGCGGATTTTTTGCGCCGGGAATGCGGAGAAATCCCGCCGACTGCTCGTATGCTTTTGCGCCGAGTCGCGGCACGTCGAGCAACTGACTGCGCGAAGTGAAGTCGCCGTGCGCAGCGCGATAGTCTACGATATTTTTAGCCAATTGCGGACCCAATCCGGAAACGTAGGTAAGCAATTCTTTCGACGCCGTATTAAGATTGACGCCGACGCTGTTGACGCAACTTGCCACGGTGAAATCCAACGCACGTCGCAGTTTCGCCTGGTCGACGTCGTACTGATACTGCCCTACGCCAATCGATTTGGGGTCGATTTTGACGAGTTCGGCGAGCGGGTCGAGCAAGCGGCGACCAATCGACACGGCACCGCGCACGGTTACGTCTTTGTCGGGAAACTCTTCGCGAGCTACCGCCGAAGCGGAATAGATTGACGCGCCGTCTTCGCTGACCAGGTAGACTTCTACCGGATGCGAAAAGCGTATGCCGCCGAGAAATTGCTTTGTTTCGCGGCTTGCCGTGCCGTTTCCGAGGGCGATAGCGTCGATTTTGTAAGCGTCGACAAGGTGAGTAATCTTTCTTGCGGCACCTTCGACGTCGTTGCGCGGCTCGGTGGGATAGATTGTATCGTTGGCGAGCAAATTGCCTTGACTGTCGAGGCACACCACTTTGCAACCCGTACGAAATCCCGGGTCGATAGCCAATATACGTCTGCCCGGCAAGGGCGGTGCGAAAAGCAACTGGCGGGCGTTGTCGGCAAAAAGGTTGATTGCCACTTCGTCGGCAGCGTCTTTACTCGATGCGGCAAATTCGTTTTCTATCGAAGGTTTGATGAGTCGGCGATAACTGTCGGTGATGGCGTTGTCAATAATGTCGGCACATTCGCCCGTAGAGCGTATAAAACGACGGCGGAGGCGTTCCAAAACCGGTTCGCGGTCGATGTCGATGCCCACTTGCAAGAGTCCTTCTTTCTCGCCACGGCGCATTGCCAGAATACGATGCGAGCCGCAACGGCGCAACGGCGACGAGTAGTCGAAATAGTTGCGGTAGTTGGCAGCGGCTTCCTCTTTGCCTTTGACCGGACGACAAGAGATGACGGCACCGCGGTCGAAAGCGTTGCGCACGCGCTCTCTGACGGTGGAGTCTTCCGAAACCCATTCGGCGATAATGTCGCTTGCGCCTGCGATGGCGGCATCGGCGTCGGCAACTTCGTCGTTGACGTATCGGCGTGCGATGTCGGCAACCGTGGCACGACGCTGCGACATAATAATCTTTGCCAACGGTTCAAGCCCGTTGCGGCGCGCCACTTCGGCACGAGTTCGGCGTCGCGGCTTGAAAGGCATATAGATGTCTTCGAGTTCGTTAAGGCTTTGGCAATTGTTTAGCCGGTCGACGAGTTCGTCGGTGAGTTTGCCTTGTTGCTCGATGGCGTTAAGGATAAAGAGCTTGCGTTGCTCGATTTCGCCGGCTTTTTCGTATGCCAGAGCGATGGAATGAATTTGCACCTCGTCGAGACTGCCGGTCACTTCCTTTCGGTAACGGGCGATGAACGGAATCGTCGCGCCGTCGTCGAGCAAGCGAATTGTGGCATTGACTTGATGTTGACTGATGCCCGTTTGATTGATTGTATATGCTAATGCAAAATCGGTCATTGCTTTGATTTCAAAGTTATTAGAGTAATTTCGGGCGTTGCGCCGAATCGAACGGGAAGTCCCACTTCGCCGCAGCCGATGTTGACGTACAGCCATTGGTTGCCGCGGCTATATGCCCCTGCCCAATGCTCGTAGCGCCATGAGGAAGGCGACCAACCGCCGAATCGAGTTTGCATGGCGTGCGTATGTCCCGACAAGGTGAGGTCGACATTGGTTTTGCCGGCAACTTCGCAGTCCCAATGGCGCGGATTGTGGCTCAACAAGATTGTGTAGGTTGAGTCGGAGACGTTAGCCAACGTGGCTTTGAGATTGCCTAATTGTTTGAACGGAGGCTCTCCCCAGTTTTCCACGCCGACAACGTCGATGCTGTCGTTTCGGCGGTGAAGAGCAATGCTACGGTTATTGAGCACTTGCCAGCCGAGCGAATCGGTCATTAGCGTCATCAGTTCGTCGAAATTTTGCGCATATTCCTCCTCGGAATTCCAGCGCGCATAGTCGCCGTAGTCGTGATTACCTGTCACGGCAACCACGCCGTCGCGAGCATGCAGTCGACGTAGCTTCTTTACGAATGGGCGCAATTCGGCGGTTCGCAGGTTTACGATGTCGCCGGTAAAAGCAATCAAATCCGGTTGCTGTGCATTGATGGAATCGACAAGACGGTCGACAAACTTACCCGACCGTGCAAACATTCCGACATGCAAGTCGCTGAATTGGACAATGCGGTAGCCGTCAAACTTCGCGGGGATACGCTCGGAGGCGAACTCCGCGTCGACCACTTCGATGCGACGAGACGTCACGGCAGCGCTGTAGACAAAATAGCCTATAACGGCAAAAGCAAGCACTACACCTACTCGTCGAACGCTGCGCCATGGAGTGGCACGCCAAATCTTCGGAATCAAGGCAAGTACCAACGCTATGCATAAAGTAAATTTCGACATCAAGACGGCAAGCGCCACGCAAAATCCCCACCCCAACACAGCCGGCGGAATGTCGGCTCGCAATTGTGTATATGCTATTGCAAGAAATAGTGCCAAATAGACTGCAACACTTACAAAGATGTAGATTCGTAAGCACTTGCGCAGCGACCGCACAAAAAGCCACTTGTAGACTTGGCTGTCTACAATCAAAGAAGCGACAAACAACAAAATGACGACAAGCGCAAAGACGTTCATTAAACCTCTACAAGTTTGCGTTTATTGACAACCGGATTCGAATACATCACAAGCATCATGTCGCGCATAAACTTGTAATCGTCGTCTGCCAGCGGGAAATCGACTTCTTTCTGCACCTTTGCAAGTTGACCATCGAGGTATTCGTTGAAAGAGCGAAGGTCATCGTCGGTGTAACGGCTGCGCATCTCGTCGGAGCCCATACGTTGGTCGTAGGCGATGTAGTTGCAAGGATACAAGTGGTAGTTGGCATGGATGTGGCGGTCGATGGCTTCACACACGCCGAGAAGTTGCTCGTGACGGTCAAGTCCGGCAAGGCGCTCGATTTCGGGATTGATGCATTCGGTGAAAGCGAAATGAACGTGTCCTTTGTTTTGGAGCAGACCGGTTTCCATGCTGAACAAGTCGTCGCGCTGAGTTTTCTTGAACGACGGGTCTTTCTTCTTGAGCAAGAACTCGCGAGCCTTGAGATAGTCGTTCGGGTCGAGCTCGTAGCTGATTGCTACAGGCATAATATTGAGGTCGAGAATGTTGCTAAGCGTGTCGGCGGGGCCGCCAATCGACAACATTTTCACGAGGCTTTCCTGAGTTTGGTCGCTACTGTCTTTAGCACGACCTTCACGTTGCGCAATCCATACGGATTCTTTCTTCTCGGTAACGGCAAAGCGGATGTAGCCCGACAGTTGCTGAGCAGCCTCGAGGGCATGCTTCATACCGACGTTGCGGCGCACCACGATGCTCTTGTTGAGTCGCACCAAGTTGGTAATCCAATCGTAGATGAGCAGATTGTCGCCGATAGCCACCTCTGTTGTGCGTCGGTTGGCGCGCAGGAGCGACAAGTTGAGCAACGAGGCGTCGAGCACGATGTCGCGGTGGTTGGTTATCATTGTATAGGCTTGAGAATCGGAGATATTATCGATGCCGGCGGCACTGATTCCTTGGGTGGTTTTTGCCGAAAGCATTTCCATGAAGGGGCGCATCACCTCTTTTTGAAACTCTTCCTTACCTCTTATGGCGAGCAATTGAGCACAAAAAGCATCAAAGTCGATGTCGGGCATCACCCACAGAATGGCGTGTTTAAAACCCGGTTCTTTGACCATCGTTGCCATCTTTCCGGCAAACTCTTCATCGGTAAACGGACAAATATCACGGTATTCCTCAGGGGTTTGATTTTCATTCATATCTAATTCAATTTTTGGGCTTAATAATTTGCGAAGATATACAATTCTCGGCTAATTTGCAAATGAAAGGGCGGTTTCATTTGGTTTTTCCCTCTATTTGCACTAATTTAGCAATATGAAAGCGAGCAAGATGATAATGTCAAGAGTTCCGCGATGGCTGATGAGCGTGGCTGTCATTGCTGCAATAGCTTATCTAACGCTTGTTCCGTCGCCGTTGCCCGAGCCGCCGACACCACTGTTTGACGGTGCCGACAAGGTGGTTCACGGGCTGATGTTTCTTGTCTTGGCGTGGTGCCTCAACCGCGACCTGAGTCGACGAAAATCATTCGTCACGGCTGTCGTGGCATTCGCCTTGGCGGTAGGCTACGGAGGTTTGATAGAGGTGCTTCAAGGAGCTATGCAACTCGGACGAAGTGCCGATGTACTCGATTTTGCAGCAGATGTTGCCGGAGCCGCTGCAGGCTCGCTAATTTTCTATTTTACAAAGCATTAGCGCTATGACGACCGAAGCCACAAACAAGCAAGACGAAAGCAAGCCGAAGCGTAAAGCGGTGAGCGGCGTGCGCCGAGCGCTGCGCATCACGGGCATCGTCGTGGTGCTCATAGCCATGCTTCCCACATTGCTCTACGTGCCTGCGATATTTCGTTTTGTGCTGGCATCGGTAATCGAGCGTGTCGAAGCCGCGACGTCGATGAAAATCGATGTCGACGACGCACGACTCGGGTTTCCGCTAACGCTGGAAATTGCCGGCTTGACGGTTGCCGAAAACGGCGACACGCTGGCGACGGCATCGAATGCCGAAGTCGAAGCGCGGATTTTGCCGCTGCTGATGGGCGACGTTGTAGTACGCCACCTTGAAGGCAAAGGCATTCAACTTTCAACAACCACCGCCGACAGCATCACTTCGCTGCAAGCCAAGGTCGACGACGTACGTCTTGACGACGTCAAACTGAAACTCATATCCGGACAAATCGAAGCGAAATCGCTCAGCGTGGGCGGCGGCGACGTTGCTCTCGGCATCGACCGACGCCACGCACCGAAAGAAGTTCAAGAAGAGGAAAAGACGGAGAGCAAAGATAGTTGGACTATCGACGTGGCAAAAATCGACATCTCCGACGTGCACTACAAGATGGCAATGATGCCGACCATCGACTCGCTCGACGTCGTTTTGCCTCGCGCACGAATCGACAAAGTTGCACTCAACTTGGCTGTCGGAAAAGTATCGGTCGGCAGCATAAATATCGATTCGCTATCAGCCGACTACGTCTATCCCACCCCCGAAGAGGCTACGGCGTTCGCCCGACTATGCCCGGCAGACACCGTCGAGACTACCGACGGAATGGAATGGACAATCGTTGCCGACACGCTGCGGCTCAACTCCGCATCCGCTCTTTATCGTATGCACACAAGCCACCCGCGAGAAGGGCTGTGTATGGACTATATCAAAGCGGAACGCATAAACATTGCCGTCGACGATTTCTACAACCGCGGAGCGACTATCAGGATTCCCATCGTCGACATCAGCGCACGCGAGCGCTCGGGGTTGGAGTTATACAGCCTCAACGGATTGGTAGAAATGAGCGACACAACGCTGAACGTCAACAACATACACCTCGAAACGCTTTCCTCACACCTTAACCTTGACGCACACATGCAGGACTTCGACGACTGGACGGTCGACGTAGCTTTAGGTGCGTCGGTGTCGCTCGAAGAGGTTGGAAAAGCGATGCCCGATTTGCGTCCGATGCTGCAGGCGGTGTCGCGGACCACTCCGGCGGAACTTACGCTGAAAGCAAGCGGCGACAGCCGAAAAATCGACATCAACGAATTGGCATTATCCATCGACAAGATAGCGAAACTGCGCACAACAGGCTCGGTCAGCAATCCCACCGACAGCCGCAAATTAGCAGCCGAACTGAATCTTCGCGGCGAACTCACCGGAGGCGACGTCGTGGCTCGACGGCTCGGCGTGCTCCCGTCGTCGCTGCGCATTCCGAGAGTCAGTCTTGCCGCCGACGCCCGCTATGCCGCATCGATGCTCAGCGCGAAACTGCGTGGTACTGCCGACGGCGGAAAGATTGTTGCCGACGGAAGCTGGAACATGCGCGCCGACAAGACGAACGCCGACATCCGACTCGCCGGCTTCGACGTACGTTCGATAATGCCATCCGGCAACGTAGGCGCCGTTTCCGGCTCGCTGACTGCCGACGTCAAAGGCTTCGACCTCTACACGATGAACGGTCAAATGTCCTGCCATGTTGATTCGATAGCCGTTGCCGACCAAACGCTGCACGACATAAGCGCCGAGGCTCTCATCGCCGACGGCAACGTCGAACTGATGGCATACTCGATGTGTCCCGGCATGGCGTTCGACCTGTCGCTCACCGGCTCGATAGCCCCCGACGTTTACAACGTAAGCCTGGAAAGCAACCTCAACGACATCGACTTGATGATGTTAGGACTTACGCCGACGCCCTTCGGCGGACGACTCGCGGTCACCGCCGACCTGTTTGCCGACGTGCGCGAGGAGCGCTACAGCGGAAAAACGGATTTCACCGACGTACGCCTCAACATGGGCTCCGACAGCTACGAAATCGACCAACTTAACATCAACTTCGATTCGTCGCCGGAAGCTACCGACATCGCGCTGCGCAACGGCGACCTCGACCTCAATTTCGCCTCCGCATCAGGACTTATGGCGTGGCTTGACGCCTTTGGCGGCTGCGTGCAGACGTTGACGCAAGCCATCGACAACCGCAGTATAGACGTTGCCGCATTCAAAAACTCCATGCCGCAATTCAACTTGAAAGGCACAGCCGGACAAAGCAACATCATGGCGCAATATCTGAAAGCATCGGGCATGGAATATAGCCGATTCGTCCTCGACATGGCGAAACGCGACGAAATCACCTTCGATGCCGACGCATTCGGCGTGACCTCCGGCGGCGTGACCGTCGACTCGGTCTGCCTGTCGGGATACACGCGCAACGACAGCCTATTCTGGGACATTCGCACGAGCAACTCGTTCGACAACACAAAACTCTTCAAATACGCAAACATGAGCGGCTCGATTTCGGGCAACCGCTGCACGGCATATCTCTCGCAAGAAAACGGGCTTGGCATCGACGGTTTCAGCGTCGGAGCATCCGTAACGATGGAAGACTCGTTGATGCGACTCAGCCTATATCCGGAGAATCCGACAATTGCCGCCAAGCAATGGACAATCAATCCCGACAATTTCGTCGAAATGGACCTTTCCAACAAGTCGATACGAGCGAATCTGCAAGCATCGACAGCCGACGGAAGCCGAATAAGCATCACCGACCGCAAGGACAGCAAGCATAACGGCGTCAACATCGACATGGCTGGAATTCGCATCAAAGACTGGCTGTCGCTATCGCCTTTCGCACCGGAAGTCGACGGTACGATTAATGCAAACATGCAACTCAGCTACAATGATAAATATATCTGGGGCAACGGCAAAATCGGCATCGACGAATTGCACCGCGGCAAGTACCGCATCGGCGACATCGGCATCGACGCACGCGCCGGCTACTTCGAAGAGTCGGGCAACATCGCCGCTCGCATCGGGCTGAGCATCGACGACCAAAACGTCGGCACGATTCGCGGTGTTATGCTCGACAGCCTCAACACGACCTACTACAAGATGAAGTTAGATGCTCAACGAATGCCGCTCGCCGTTGCCAACGCTTTCTTCCCGCAAAACACGTTAGCCCTTACCGGTTACCTCGACAGCCGAATCACGTTCGACGGCACTTTCGACAATCCGCAACTCGGAGGGTATATGCAGTTGGATTCGGCAACAGTGGCGTTCAAATCGTACGGCGTGAAATTTGCCCTCGACACCGTGGCAATACCGTTCGACAACGGCGTGTTGCGCTTCGACCGCTTCGACCTGCAAGGCGCCGACGGCAATCCGTTGACCATCGACGGCTACGTCAACCTGCTGCCGTTCAACAAGATGTATACCGACCTCAACATCAGCGGCCGCAACGTGCAACTCATCGACGGCAAAAAGACCGGCACGTCGGAAGTGTTCGGAAAATGCTTCGCCGACATCGACGCTTCGCTGCAAGGCTACGTTAATCGCCTCAACGCCAACCTTTATATGACAATTCTCTCGGCAAGCAACGTAACCTACCTTATGCAGACCGACATAAAGAGTCTGGCGGAATCGGCAAGCAGCAACGTAGTCACGTTTGTGCGCTTCGCCGACGACGGCAAAACCGCGGCTGCCGACACCATCGTCGAGCAACCTTTTGCCATGCGCATCAACGCCACCGTCACACTCCAACCGAACGCACAGTTTGCCGTCTACCTGTCGCCCGACGGCAAAGACCGCGTACAAATCAACGGCACCGGCACGCTCAACTACTACCAAACCTACCAAGGCGACAGCCGAATGACCGGACGCTACGTGCTCTCCGACGGAATGGCGCGCTACAACGTGCCGATGATTGGCGAGAAGAAGTTCGACTTCGTCGACGGCTCCGACGTGTCGTGGACCGGCGATATGCTCAACCCGCAACTCAACATCAAAGCCGTCAACACCGTCAAGGCGAACATCACATCGAACGAAAGTTCGCGGATGGTGCCCTTCGACATAACGCTAAAAGTCGACGGCTCGCTCAAAACCCTCGGAATAACCTTCGACGTGACCACCGAGAGCGACATGACCGTAGCCAACGAGCTGAGCGGAATGACTGCCGAACAACGCTCGCAGCAAGCCATGAACCTCCTGCTCTACGGCTCCTACAGCGGCGAATCGACCAAAACCGCATCGAACCTCTCCGCCGAAAATTTGGCATACTCATTCCTGCAGAAGTCGCTCAACAACTGGATTTCGAACAACGTTCCCGGCGTCGACTTCTCGCTTGGCGTCGACCGCTACGACACAGCCAACGGCGACGACAAATCGACCGAGACAAGTTGGTCGTACAGCGTGTCGAAGAGTTTCAACGACCGCTTCGTAATCTCCGTAGGCGGAAACTACTCCACCGGCGAGTCGGCGCAAGACAATCTCGAACAAAACCTCTTCCAAGACGTTTCGTTTGAGTATAAGCTCAACAAATCGGGCACAACCGCTTTCAAACTCTACCGCAAAACCGAGTACGAAAGCATCCTCGAAGGCGAAATCACCGAGATGGGCGGCGGATTCGTCTGGAAACGCAACATCTCGTCGATTCGCGACATTTTCCGCATTTTCAAGCGCCGCAAACAGCCCGTCAGCGACCGTCAAACAGTAACACTCGACTCAATTAATACAACCAAATAATGACCCGAATAGAACACATATTGTCGATAGTAGTCGTCTGCGCGGCATTCTGCGCAGCCCTGACATCGTGCCACACCACATCCCGGCTCGCCGACGACGAAGTGCTCTACACCGGCGTAAAACACCTCAAAATCAACGTCCCCGACACCGTCGAAGTGCCTTCCGGCGTGGTCGACAACATCAAATCGACCATCAACGTGCCTGCCAACAACTCGCTCTACTCGCCATACGTGCGCTGGCCGCTTCCCGTCGGGCTCTGGATTTACAACCACTGGCAAGACGATGCAAAAGGGCTCAAAGGCTGGATTTACCGAAAATTCTCCGAGCAACCGGTGCTCATCTCCGACGTTCGTCCCGACCTGCGAATGAAAATGGTCGAGGAAATGCTCGGTCGCAACGGCTATTTCGGCTCTACAGCGTCGTACGAACTCCTTTACAACAAAAAGAATCACCGCAAAGCACGCGTCGACTATTTCGTCAACGTCGCCCCGCCGAAGCGAATCACCGAACTGCGGCTGCTACCCGAATCCGACACACAACTCGACTCGCTCATCAACGTTTATGCCCGCCGCGATGCCGCAATTCGTCCGGGCGAAGTGTTCTGCGTCGATTCGCTATCGGCTGCGCGAACTCGCATCACCAACCGACTGCGTAATCAAGGTTACTACTATTTCCGACCCGAATTTCTCACGTTTGAGGCAGATTCGACAATCTCCGACGGCATCGCGCTTCGGCTTGTCTACAGTCCCGACGTAGTCGAGCCGGCTACCCGGAAATACCGATTCGGCAACGTGTCGACACTCATTCTGCGCAACGACGACAAAGGGCATCCCGACACTATCAAAACCGACCACGGCGATGTCGTTTGCATGCGTCCGGCAAAACTCCGTCCGGACCTCATCCCGTCGTGCATTACGTTCAACTCCGGCGACGTCGTCAAAATGCGTCAAATTACAAACACCCAAGCCTACCTCTCGCGACTCGGCATTTTCAACTCCGTTGCACTCGACCTTACGCCGCTCGACAGCGTAAAATCGGACACCCTCAACGCTCAGATAACTTGCCGCTTCGACAAGCCTTTGACCACCCAACTCGAGCTAAACCTTTCGTCGAAATCCAACAGTTACCTCGGTCCGGGCGTGTCGTTTGCCGTGGCGCATCGCAACATGTTTGGCGGCGCCGAACGGCTTACCATAAAAGCCGACCTCGCCTACGAATGGCAAATCGGCAAAATCGAACAAGGCAAAAATCGCAGCGACTTCAACTCCTACGAATTCGGGCTGAATGCCGAATTGGCATTCCCGCGACTCATTGCGCCAAAATTCTTGAAGACCATACGTCGCGAACTCAGTTGGACACGCGTCAACGTCGGCGGCGACATTATGAATCGTCCTCACTTCTTCAAGATGGTGCAACTCAACACCGGATTCGGCTACGAATGGATGGCTTCGCGCTATTCAAAGAACCAGTTTACGCCCATCGACCTCCGCTACAACAAACTGCTCAGCACAACGCCGCAGTTCGACCAAACAATGGCGGAAAACAAAGCCATCGCGCTCAGTTTTCAAGACCAATTCATAGCCAAAATGGCTTACACCTACACCTACGACCGCACCTTCGGACCTCGCCGACAGGCACGCCGACGGCTGACGCTCCAAGCATCGGTTGTCGAAGGCGGCAACATCCTGTCGGGCATCTGGGAGGCAACCGGCGCCGGCAGCGACAAACGGCTCTTCGGCTTGCCCTTCTCGCAATTCGTCAAAGCGCAAGTGCAGACGGTCTATTCACACCGCATCGGTTCCGCCGACAATCGCCTCGTCGGGCGACTGTTCCTCGGCGCCGCACACGCCTACGGCAACTCCAAGGAAGTGCCCTACACAGAGATGTTCTACGTCGGCGGAGCCAACTCCCTGCGAGCATTCGCCGTGCGCAGCATCGGCCCCGGAAGCTACCACTCAGAGTCGTCAGGCTCAGGCTATTACGACCAAACCGGTACGTTCCGCTTCGAAGCCAACCTCGAATGGCGATTCCCCATCATCTCGATGCTTAAAGGCGCCGTATTCGTCGACGCCGGCAACATCTGGCTACTCTCCGACGACCCGCAACGCCCGGGTGCAAAACTTTCATCGAACTTCTTCCGCGACTTGGCGCTCTGCTCCGGCGTGGGACTGCGTTTCGACATG
>JBJEDP010000266.1:0-19260 GCA_051872175.1 Candidatus Limisoma sp. | reverse complement strand
TTTATAGATGTTTGGTATTAATTCATTGTTTGGTTTTCATTTTTGTATATATTTCTGCAAAAATAGCGAAAAAAAGTATATTTTGAAACTACGAAGGTATAATAACTCTATCACCGAGCAATTTTGCCAACGACATACGCATTTCGTTGATTTGTGACAATTGCGACAAGTGCATGTCCAAGCTCTTCAAGTCGCCGACTTTTGCGCAGTCGCGAATTCGTTGCTGCAAATGTTTAACCTCGTATGCCAGGATAGCATCTTTCCACGCCAAAATAGCATTTGGGACGAGGTCGTTGAGTCGGTCCGACTCTTTCTCGATTTTCGCCATTTTGGAGTGCACTTTGCTCAGCTGGTACTTTTCGTCGGCGAGGTCGAGCGAAATTGTGCGGATGGCTTCGTCGCTGTCGGAGCATAGCCGCATGACGAGATATTTCGACTGAAATTGCTTGAGCATTTCGGCGATTTTCAAATCAACTTTCTCTTTCAGACGAGTTTCTTCGCGTTGGATTGCCTCAAGGTTGTTGCACGTTGTGCGTATTTCGTCGATTCCTTCCTTCATTCGTCGATTGCTTTCGGCTGCCAATTCCGTAAGTTTTACAGCTTGGTCTTCACGAAATCCTTCGACAAACGACAGCGCTTTTTCGTTGATTTTCTGATAGTTGGATGAGCTGAAGCTGAAGCCGTCTTTTTTTAGTTCCGAGTTGATAAATTCGACGACGGTCATCTGTGTCACCGAGTTGTCGACATCCGAAACTACGCTGAAAGGCATCATACCGTAGCGCACGATGTGGCAGACCACCTCTTTCTCGAAGGGCTCCAAAAACTTGGTGCGTGCCTTCGCTTCGGCAAGCGCGATGCTGTCCGTCGGCTGCTGTTGCGGTTTGGGCTTGGCAACTTCCGCCGATATCTCCGTAGAAACCTGCTCAGGGGTATCGGTTGATGAATTGGAAGTTTTCGTGGTTTTGTTTCGGCGGTCGCGAATGTCCTTATTTACTGCGCGAACGAGCACTTTTTCGTCCATCTCAAAGCGCTTGCTACATTCTTGAACGTATACGGAGCGCGTAATCGGGTCGGGTATTACGCTGATGGAACGCACAATGCTCGAGATGGCTTCAGCCCGCTTGATGGGGTCGTTTTCAAGACCTTGAAGAAGTATGGTGGTCTTGAAAATGATGAAGTCGGTTTCGTGCGACTTGATGTATTCTTGAAAATAGGTGGCATTGTGCTTTTTAGCGAAACTGTCGGGGTCGTCGCCGTCGGGGAGGAGTAGCACTTTCACGTTGATGCCCTCGGCGAGAATCATATCGATACCGCGAAGCGAAGCTTTGATGCCGGCGGCGTCGCCGTCGTAGAGCACGGTGATGTCGTTTGTAAACCGGTGTATCAGTCGGATTTGACCCTCGGTGAGCGAGGTGCCCGACGATGCCACTACGTTTTCTATCCCGGCTTGATGCATCGACAACACATCCGTATAGCCCTCAACGAGGTAGCACTTTTCGGTCTTGACTATCGATTTCTTGGCTTGAAACAGTCCGTAGAGTTCGTAGCTCTTCTTGTAGATTGTCGATTCCGGCGAGTTGATATATTTCGCTTTGTCGCGGTCGGGGTGAAGAGTCCGGCCTCCGAAAGCGATGACTTTGCCCGATATGTTTAGCACGGGGAACATTACGCGACCTTTGAATCGGTCGTAAATTCTGTCGTTGCTCTTCCCGCAAAGACCTGTGGCAATGGCGTGTTCGACGCTGAAGCCGCTGTTCTTGATTTGTTCGTATAGGGCAGTGCTGTTGTCGAGCGAGTAACCGAGGTGGAATTTCTTTATGATGTCGTCGGTAAAGCCGCGGTCGTAGAAATACGACAAGCCGATGTTGCGTCCTTCCGGGGTGTTGAATATGTTGTCTTCAAACCGGCGCATGGCAAATTCGTTGACCGTAAGCATATTCTCGCGGTCGGTTTGCTCTTGCTTTTCTTCGACTGTCAGCTCTTTTTCGACAACTTCGATGTTGTATTTCTTGGCAAGATATTTAAGAGCTTCATAGTAAGTCATTTGCTCGTGTTCCATGATGAAGTTGACGGCAGTGCCGCCTTTTCCGCAACTGAAACACTTGCAAATGCCTTTTGCTCTCGACACGCTGAACGATGGGGTTTTCTCGTTGTGAAACGGGCACAACCCGATGTAGTTTGCACCGCGACGCCGTAGGTTGACGAAGTCGGACACCACGTCGACAATGTCGGCGGCGTCGATGATTTTTTCTACTGTTTTGCGGTCTATCATTCTATAAAGCCAACTTAAATATACAGATTATATCGTCTTTCTTGAGTTTTACAAACTGTCCGATGCCGGATTCACGGTTTTTCAGTGCTCTATTTGCCATCGTTTCGAATTGGCTGTCGTCGATGCCTACGTCGGATAGGCGAGTGGGCAGACCGAGTTGCTTGTACCAATCTTCGAGGCGATGGATTGTTTGTTCGACGCAAATTTCGACGTCGTTGGTGTCAGTGCTAATGCCCCATACGTTTTTACCGAAATTGACAAAGCGAGCCGGATTGGTTTTCCAAACATATTTCATCCAAGCCGGGAAGATAATCGACAGTCCTGCGCCGTGAGCGATGTCGTAGGAGCCGCTAAGTTCGTGCTCCACGTTGTGGCTTCCCCAATCGCCGATACGACCGCAGTCGAGCGAATTGTTGTGCGCAAAGGTTGCCGCAAGCATTATTTCGGCGCGAGTATTGTAGTCGGTCGGATTCTTTAATGCTTTCAAGGCGTTATTGATTACCGTAACGCAAACCGCTTCAATCATTCGGTCGGTTAGTTCCGTGCCTTCGACGTTGGTAAAATAGCGCTCCATCAGGTGTGCCAAGATGTCCGACAAGCCGCAAACCATTTGGTATTGCGTCAGCGAATAGGTCGTTTGCGGGTCCATAATGGCAAACTTCGGAATGATGATGTTGTCGTGAATACCGCGCTTGAAGTTGCCGTCGCTGTTGGTTATCACGGAAGCATAACTTGTTTCGCTTCCGGCAGCCGGAATCGTGAGTACGACTCCGATGGGCAGGCATTTGTCGATGGTTGTGCGAATGCCCATGTAGTAATCCCAGACGTTGCCTTCGTTGCTTGCAGCCACGCCTATTGCCTTTGCTGTGTCGATGACGCTTCCGCCACCTACGGCAAGTACGAAATTAATGCCTTGGGCTCGGCATATTCGAGCACCTTCTTCGACCTTGTCGAGCAGAGGGTTGGGTTGAACGCCCCAAAGTTCGCAATAATCGATGCCTGAGTTACTTAGCGATTCGACGACTTGGTCGTAGACGCCATTACGCTTAATGGAACCGCCTCCGGCTACCAATAGCACTTTGACGGCTCCATATTGTTTTACCTCTTCTCCGACTTTGGCTATCACGCCTTTGCCGAAAATTATTTTAGCAGGATTTTCGTATTCGAAATTTATCATAAGCCAGGTTAATAGAGCATCGGTCGGCTTTATTCGAAGTCGACGTCATTGTAGCTCGAGTCGAGTTCGTCTTCGTTGAACTCATCGGAGCCGTAAAAGTCTTCGCCCAGGTCGTCGAGGCCTACTGTGGTCGCGGCCTTAGCCGATGCCGTGTCGAACGTATCGAGGTCGAGAATTTGCTTGGGCGCTGTGCCCGACTTGCGTGTGCAAAGCGGTTGGCTCAGATGCTTGGACGGTATCAACTCTTTCATCTCCATGAAGAAACCGCGATTGGAGAGGATGTCGAATTCGAACATCAGTTTTTGTCCTTCATCTTCGATAAGGTCCGACAGGCGAGTCTCATCCATAAGCCAAATGTCTTGGTCGCTGTCGCTACCCATGTCGACGAGCGTCACTTCTTTGTCTTTATTCCAATCCTCATCGCAGATTATGAAAGAATCTACTTGGTCTTTCGTGTAGCCTGCCGCTTCGAGTATTGCGTTGCGTAGATTGAAAAATGTATCATCAGCATCCGCTTCAATCTCTAATTTGAAGCGACTTTCTTCATCTGATATTAAACGAAATTTGTATATCATAATTGTTTTATTGGTTTTGTAGTTATATCTTCTGCGAAGTTACAAATAATAGTGATAACAAAAAGCGTTTTGGACAGATTTTTTCGCTAAAAAAATCACGGTTCGATAATGTTGTGGGAGTGAATAGCCGAAATTCCGTCGAGATATGCCTCGAATTCGTATCGGCAGAAGTCGCCAACGTTGTTTAAGTCGCCTGTTTCGTAGAAATTGCGAGCGCGGCAAGCGCCACCGCAAATGTATTTGATTGCGCAGGCTTTGCATTTCGGGATGTCATCGACGGTAGTCGAGCGAATCTGTTTCATCGTTTGAGAACGGTTGTAGATGCTTTCGACCGATTCCGTCTTGACGTTGCCGCAAAGAAAGCGCGTGTCGTGCAGCAGTTGGCAAGGGTAGACGTCGCCGTTTGGGGCTATGCTGAATTCGCCGTCGGCAATGGCGCATTTCAGGCATGGCGACAGTTTCGCCGCATTCAACGACGATTCGCAGTAGCCGAGTGGATTGACGCCTGCAGCACGTTTGAGCACGCTATAGTATTCTTCTCCGGTTATCGAGAGTTCGGCATTCGCTTTGTCCGACACCGGGAAAAGCGGTGCGAAATTCAAACGACCTCCGTAGCGTTTTGCCATTGGTTCGACCTGGTCGAGATTGAGTCGTGTGACGGTCATCGATAGCGTATAGTAGATGCCGAAACGGTCGAGTAGGGCGACGGCTTGTATTACTTGGTCGTAGTTGTCGCCGCGAGTTCTGCCGTGCGATTCGCTGTCGGTGCCGTCGATGCTGATTGTAACAAGGTCGATAAGGCCTTTAAGCCGTTTGCACAAATCTTCGGTGAATAGCGTGCCGTTGCTGAGTAGCATTATGTTGTTGCCGCGTTGCTTAATCATCTCGGCGATTTCGAGCATATTGCGATTGAGTAGCGGTTCGCCTCCGGTTAGTGTAAAGCCGACGTCGGGATTGATTTGGCAAATCTGCTCAATCACGTTTCGATAATCGTCGAGAGTCAGCAGCGACGCGTCTGACTCTCGTCGTTCGGCGGCGTAGCAATATTTGCAATGCAAATTGCAATGATTGGTCAACGACAAATGGACGTTAGCGAGCGGCATACGGTGATGCTCGCAATCGTTTCGAGTTTGAAACAACTCAGACTGTGCAACCTCGTCGACGAATTGCCGGATAGCGTTGCGGTGCTGTTCGCCGATTGCTTGTGTGGCAAACTCTATGATTTCGTCGTTAGTACTTTCGCCGTCGAATAGCGAGAGAATCAGTTCTCCGACGTCGTTAGTGACAATCCAAGCCGGAACGTCGGGATTGATGACAACGACCTTGCCGTTGCGGCGAAATCGTTGCAGCGTGTCGGGGGATTTTAATAAATCCATCACTAATTACCCGAGCAATCGTAAGACGAACCGCATTTACCGCCACCGCCGGCGCAATCGTACGAGGAGCCGCATTTGCCTTTGCCGTTGGCGCCTTGTCCGCCGCAGTCGTACGACGAGCCACACTTGCCGCCACCGCCGGCACATTCATACGACGACCCGCATTTGCCCGAGCCGCCGGAGCCTTGTCCGGCACATTCGTACGACGAGCCGCATCTGCCGCCACCGCCGGAACATTCATATGCCGAACCACATTTGCCGGAACCGCCCGAACCTTGTCCCGAGCATTCATACGACGAGCCGCATTTGCCGCCGCCTCCTGCACATTCATACGATGAACCGCATTTGCCTTTACCGCCCGAGCCTTGCCCCGTGCAGCTATACGACGAGCCGCATTTGCCGCCGCCACCTGCACATTCGTATGATGAACCGCATTTGCCCGAGCCGCCAGAGCCTTGTCCGGTACAGCTATACGACGACCCGCATTTGCCACCGCCACCCGTGCAACTATACGATGAGCCGCATTTGCCGTCGGCTTTCGCTCCGGCTATGCCACTTCCTTCAGTGAATAATGCCGGGGCAATAAGACCGGCGCCTATCACCATCGACAATTTCTTCAAAAATTCCCTTCTTGTTAAATCTTTCTTGTCTTTCATGACTCTACGAATTCGTTTTTACAAAGGTATAAACAGATTTGAAGAAAAGCAAATCGGTCAGGCTATTTTATTTTGAATCCTTTCAGATAAATGCAGGCTAAATAATGTCTTTTGCCAATTTGCTATCGATGTTTTTTTTCGGAATACCAACACCAATGGCGCTTGATGTGGGGTAAAAGCAAAATGATGGCGATGAAACCGAGTTTGCCATGCACACCGCCGATGCC
Source organism: Candidatus Limisoma sp. (assembly GCA_051872175.1). Classification (GTDB taxonomy): domain Bacteria; phylum Bacteroidota; class Bacteroidia; order Bacteroidales; family Muribaculaceae; genus Limisoma. Next base: position 12,977 of record JBJEDP010000266.1, on the reverse strand, counting down.
TACGTGTCCGCACCTAATCCATAGCGGAATGCACACCAGTCCGGTAAGGAAAGTGAGGAAGAAAAACAAAGCGGTGAGTTTGAATCCCGGCGAATGATGGCTTTTAATTCGGTGCAACCATTCGCCAACTTTGCTCCAATGCAGCCACAAATGCCACAATACCAACACCATAAAGGCGATGCATACGATAATGTGAATGGTCGTGAATACACTACATTCAATACCACACAAGGGCGCACCATGTAGGCATTCAAGCAATATGCCGCTTATTAGTGCGATAACGGTGAGAATCAACAGGCTCCAATTGCACAGTTTAAATCGGTTAATTTTCTTCATATTTCTACATATTATATTTTGTCGTTAATACAGTAGCAAATTTCGACATTATATATTTGAAAAACATTCTTTATATTTGCAGATAAATTCCGAATATTTGCAAATTATGAAAAAGACAGCCATTCGACATCAAATAGTGGACCATCAATTGCGATTGGGCGATGCTTCCATCCATCAAGTTGGCGATTCAAGAGAAAAATATGCCCAAGAATATCATTATCACAATACATTGGAGGTGATAACCATCAAGCAAGGTTGGATTCTCGGACTGGTGGGCGGTGTTGTCGGCAAAATCACCGAAGGGATGATTGTGGTAGTTGGTAACGATGTGCCACACTGTGTGTTGCGTGCATCTACTGACTGCAAAGTTGTGCTGATTCATATTCCGTTTGAACTGCTCAAATGGGACGAGGAACGATTTCCGGAACTATCGCACGGCGTCGACTATATAAGAAATAGCAAATCCGGCATATTGTACCACGATGCGCACTTGGTCCGAGCCGTGTCTAACCTCGCAAGTAAAATCACTTCGGCAGAAGGCTTTATGCGTATATCGCTATTGATGCGTTTGCTACACATATTGAGCACCACCACACCGGTTTCTACCATCTTGGCGGAGCAACACTATGTGAATGTGAGCAAAGAAAAAGAATCGGCTATCGACAGAACTTATAGCTTTGTGTATGAGCATTATTTGCGTGATTTCTCGCTGTCGGAGATTGCGGCATATGCCGGAATGAATAAGTCGGCGCTTTGCCGCTCGTTTAAAAAATCAAGCGGTTACACCATCTGGCAATTTTGCAACAGACTGCGCATAGAATATGCTTGTAATTTACTACTAACAACCAATATGACTACCCTTCAAGTAGCATACCAATCAGGATTCAACAGCTATGCGCACTTCTCAACCAAATTCAAAAAACACACAAATCTTACCCCGACACAATATCGTACAGGCAATGTCACAAATAGGTCTATGACATAACTCCGGTTGTCTTTATTGTTGCTTACGAGTTTGAATAGCAGAAATTAAATCGGCTACAACAAATGTGCTGCCACCTATATATATAAAGTCGCTGTTGCAACTGTCGGCTTTGGCTTGTCGGTAGGCTTGTTCGACGGTAGCAAACGCAGCCCCGTCAATGCCGTTTTGTCGAGCAATAGTCTGCAATGTTGTTGCCTCCATAGCGCGTTTTACGCCGGCTTGAGTGAAATAATATACCGCATCTTTAGGCAACAAAGGCATAATGTGGGATACGTCTTTGTCGCTTACAAAGCCGATAACAATCCTGAGCGTTTTGTAGCTTTCGCGAGTCAATTGGCGTGCGATGTATTCAAATCCGCCGATGTTATGCCCGGTGTCGCAGAAGGTGCGCGGACGGTCTCCGATTTTCATCCAGCGTCCCATCAGCCCTGTCAACTCGCATACGTTGGCAAAACCTTTGGCTACGCTTTCGTTTGATATACAGAGTCCTAACTCGTTGAGCACCTTGACTGTAACAAGAACTGTGTTAGCGTTTTTCAACTGACACTCGCCACTAAGCTCGTCGACAATTTGCCCGAACGAATATGTGTCGATGACCCATCGGTCGTTGACGCGTCGGGCGTCGAATATCTCGTTGTTAAGTTCGGCAAAAATGCCTGACGTATTTACTTCGGCTATTTTTTGACGAAAAACCTGCTCTGTTTCCGGTGTGGTTTCGCCGATGACAACAGGTGCTGCGGGCTTGATAATTCCGGCTTTTTCTTTGGCGATTTGAGCGAGCGAATCGCCGAGCAGAGCGGTGTGGTCGAGCGAAATGTTGGTTATGACAGACGCAATCGGTTCGATTATGTTTGTGCTGTCAAGACGTCCGCCCAATCCGGTTTCGATAACGGCAAAATCTACGTTGCTCTTTTTAAAATAGGTGAACGCCATGATTGTTGTCAGCTCGAAGAATGAAGGCTTTCGTCCGGCGTAGTCTGAACGGAGAAACGTGTCGACAAACTCGGTTACAAACTCTTCGCTTATCATTTTTCCGTCGACGCGGATTCGCTCGCGAAAGTCGACCAAATGAGGCGACGTATAGAGCCCGACGCGATATCCCTCGCTTTGGAGAATGGCTGCCAGCAGGTGTGCCGTAGAGCCTTTTCCGTTGGTCCCGGCAATGTGGATTGCGTTGAGCGATTTGTGAGGGTTGCCGAATAGTTTGGAAAGTTCGAGGGTGGTTTCCAACCCCGGCTTATATGCTTGTGCGCCAACGTGTTGGAATACGAGCGTTTTGTTATATAGATAGTCTAATGTTGTTTGATAGTCCATGCTGTTAGTAAATTAGATAACCTGCGATGGCGGCAAGCGTGACAATTAGAATGGGATGAAGTTTATAAAAATATGCCAAAATGAAAGCGACAACGCAAATGGTGATGCTCGACCATAGTTCTTGGAAATTTTCGCTGTTCATCAGCAATAAGGCTGCCGAGCCGATTAGCCCGACAACAACCGGACGAAGTCCGGCAAAAATACCTTTAATAATAGCGCTGTCTTTATGGTGTTGGATGAATCGGCTCGTGAAAAGCACCAAGAAGAAAGAGGGTAGAACCACCGCAATAGTGGCTATTATTGCCCCTAAAACGGTGTTTCCGGTTGCCGTATAGCCGATATATGTAGCCGAATTAATGCCAATCGGACCCGGCGTCATTTGCGAAATGGCAACGATGTCGGTAAACATTTGTTCGGTAATCCATCCGGGACCCATAATTTCGTGACGAATGAGCGACAACATTGCATATCCTCCGCCGAAACCGAAGATGCTTATCTTGAAATATGCCCAAATCAGTTGCAAGTAGATATTCATTGCTTGTCCTCCTTCTTTATTTGTTTAATGTTGCGTCCGTAAATCAGGTAGCCCGCCAAACCGCCTAAAACAATGAAAAATATCGGACTTGAAATGATTGGAAAGTCCGCCCAAATCAAGAGGGAAATCGCTACCGGAATTAAGAAGTTCTTACGATTGATTTTTGCCGATTTTGCAGTAGTGAAAACCGGAGAAAGGATTAGCGCCACCACGGCAGGTCGGATTCCCATAAAGATTCTTGTCAGGGTTTCGCTACCTTTGATGGTCTCAGGCGTGAGAAACATTGCGATGGCAAGAATTATGAGAAACGAGGGTAGGATAGTGCCCAACGCTGCCATAACACTTCCGCTGATTTTTGTAAGTTTGTAGCCCACACCGATTGCCATATTTACCGACATAATTCCCGGCAAAGATTGAGCAATGGCTAATTGGTCGATAAATTCTTCTTTAGTCAACCATTTGTGCGTATCGACGATATCCTTTTCGATAAGTGCAATCATAGCCCAACCACCGCCAAACGTAAATGCACCTATCTTGAAGAACGAGTAGAATAATTGTAAATTTAATCGGTTCATCAATTCCAAAGTTTTTGCAAAATTACGCTATTTAGATAGATTGACAAAGCGGAAATGTCGAAAATGTGACTCACATAATAAGATAGTGCCGCTATGCGATTTGCGTCAGAATTCTATCAAAAAGTTTTGTCGAGCGATTTTAATGACGTAAATTTGTGGCTGATAAACGACTGTATCAATGTCTCAATTACGCAACAGAGACTTTCGGCTCTTTTCTAAACGACATATGAAGAAGATAATTACATACTTATTACTGACCGTTTTATGGACGGCATCTGCGTGTGCTCAGACGAACTATGAAGACACCGATGTCGAAGGTTTTTCAGAGTTAATCGCAAAGCCCGACGTGGTGGTGCTTGATGTAAGAACAGCCGACGAATACAAAACCGGTCATATTGAAAATGCCTTGAATATTGATGTTAGTCAGAGCGACTTCTTGGAAAAGGCTAAAGCGGTGCTGCCTAAAGATAAAACCATTGCCGTGTATTGCCGAAGCGGGAGAAGGTCTGCCAAGGCAGCAGAACTACTAACTTCCGAAGGCTATAGGGCTGTGAATCTTTCGGGTGGTATCATTGCTTGGACAAATAGCAATATGCCTGTTACAACCGACACTTACGAGGTTGATGTATTCAAGACCAAGAGCGGAAAAACGGTGAAGTTTTACGCACTCATGCATGCATGTATCAGAATTGAGTACGATGGAAAAGAGATAGAAATAGACCCCGTATCGAAATTGCGGGATAGGACAGTTGACTATTCTGCAATGCCCAAGGCAAACTACATCTTTGTGACCCACGAACACCCGGACCATTTCGACCGGGGAGCAATCGAGCAACTGACAGATGAAACCACGTTGCTTATAACAAACAAGCGGTGCGGTGATATGCTCGGGTATGGTTATGTGATGGAAAACGGCGACACTTATAAGATTGCCGACGATTTCGTGGTAGAAGCAGTTCCGGCATACAATATTACTGAGGCTAACCGGAAGTTCCATCCCAAGGGAAGAGACAACGGTTATGTCTTGACCATCGACGGATTGAGAATCTATATTGCCGGAGATGTAGAGGACATTCCCGAAATGTCTGACATCAAAGATATTGACATTGCTTTTCTGCCTTGCAACCAACCTTTCACTATGACACCGGAGCAACTTGTGAGAGTCGCCCGAATAGTGAAACCAAAAGTGTTGTTTCCCTATCACTACGGAGACACAGACCTAAGTGGCGTTCCCGGACTATTGAAAGATGACGGTATTGAGGTAAGAATTAAACACTACTAATAATTGTATGGTTCGCAATATCTTGTTTGTTGCTTTGGGCGGTGCATTGGGTTCCGTATGCCGCTACCTGGTATCGAGAATGGCAGAGTCGTCCTTCCCTTGGGGTACTTTTGCTGTCAATATTCTTGGCTCGCTTCTCATTGGACTTCTTGTAGGTCTTGTGGGGAAAGGGATTCTGTCGAACGAAATGAAACTCTTGCTTGTCACCGGTTTTTGTGGCGGCTTTACGACCTTCAGCACTTTTGCCAATGAATCATTCGGGATGATGAAAACAGGTGATGTGCTCCTTTTTGCCGTCTATGTCGGGGCAAGCGTTGTCGCCGGCATCTTTGCGGTGTGGTGTGGCTTGAAACTTGTGGGAGGATAACGTATGAAACAACAGGGAAAGAAAGCAATAGTCGTCGGTGCATCTTCCGGTATTGGTATGGAAGTTGCAAAGATTCTGATAAAGCAAGGCTGGACTGTTGGTGTGGCTGCAAGACGTGTCGAACTTCTGCAAAATATCGGCGCGGCGGCTATAGAGCATATCGACGTGACAACCGACGAAGCAATGGAAGCTTTGCAAAGACTAATCGGGAAGTTGGGCGGCTTGGATTTGTTCTTCTATGCATCGGGCATAGGAAAGCAGAATCGTGAATTAAAAGAGGATATAGAATTGGCAACGGTAATGACTAACGGCATGGGCTTTATGCGAATGATTGGCGAGGCATATCGTTATTTCGCCGCGCAAGGGTACGGACACATAGCAGCCATAACCTCCATAGCCGGAACTAAAGGGCTTGGTCCCGCACCATCTTATTCTGCCACAAAAGCTATGCAGAACGTCTATCTCCAGGCTCTTGAACAACAGGCTCGCAGTCGCGGACTTGATATTCACTTTACGGATTTACGCCCCGGCTTTGTTGATACGCCTTTGCTAAATGGCGATTTTCATTACCCGATGATGCTCCGACCGGAAAATGTGGCAAAGGAGATTGTCTATGCCATCAACAGACATAAGCATATCCGTATAATTGATTGGAAATACAGAATTCTGACCGCAATTTGGAGAAGAATACCCCGTTGGCTTTGGCGAAGGTTCAAATTATGAAACAAATATGGATAATCAGCAAGAGATATTTCCGATAGTAGACGAGGCGGGGGCGGTTATAGGCTCTGCCACAAGAGGCGAGTGCCATAGCGGCTCAGGTCTGCTTCATCCCGTAGTGCATCTTCATGTGTTCAATTCCAAGGGCGAAATCTTCCTACAACGTCGACCGGATTGGAAAGACATACAACCGGGGAAATGGGATACGGCAGTTGGCGGTCATATCGACTACGGAGAGACCCCTGAGGTTGCTCTGCGACGTGAGGTGCGCGAAGAACTTGGAATTGCAGACTTCATCCCTGTATTTGTCGACAAGTATGTGTTTGAAAGCCGGCGAGAGCGCGAACTTGTGTATGTGAACCGAACAACTTACGATGGCGAGATAAATCCTTCAATAGAAGAACTCGACGGAGGCCGTTTCTGGACGATGCGGGAGATTCGAGAGGCAATAGGAAAAAATGTACTGACCCCAAACTTCGAAAGCGAATTCAAAAGATGCTTCGGAAAAGAGTTTGGCATAATGCCGGAAAAAATTTAAGTGTCGGTTCTCATTGGCACTCGCATCAGACGACTCTGAAGACGACTCTCCGAGGTTCGTAGATTTTTGCCGAAAAGTGATGGCTATGTAAAGATTATTTTGTAACTTTGTGCAATATTAACGACCTGCGTTGATAGAACAAATAATTCATTATGTGTTGTAACATACACAGTTTTTGGTAATTGGCTGATTGCTTGTTTGTTAAGTGGCAATCGGTGACCCCAAAATATGTGCTGTCGAGAAATGAAGAGGTTCTATTACGATATAAAAAATAAAACTGATGGATAGTGTGTATATGTATTATTGTGTCGGAGCTGTATTTTTAAGTTGTTTGCTTGCCGGCATACTAATACCACAAATATTGTTGATATCTTTTCGTAAGAAATTGTTTGATATACCGGATGAGAGAAAGATTCATTCGAGCACTGTACCGCGACTGGGCGGCATTGCCTTCGGACCGGTGATTTTATTCTCGGTGATGTTTATCATCGCGTTAAATATGTTGCTCGACGATGTGCAAATATTCCCCGTATCCGGGCAAGACTCGATACAAGTGGCTCTATTTATCTGCTCGTGCATCTTGCTCTATCTTGTAGGCATTGCCGATGACTTAATCGGCGTAAGATATCGTGCCAAGTTTATCGTGCAAATCATTTGCGGCATTTCGTTTGTAGCCTCGGGATTGTGGCTGTTCGACTTCCACGGACTGTTGGGAATAGGGGAAATGCCTGCTTTTGTGGGCTATCCATTGACGGTGCTGATGGTGGTGTTTTTCATCAATGCGATAAACCTCATTGACGGAATCGACGGCTTGGCTTCCGGACTGTCGGCTGTCGCTTTGTTCGTCTATGGATTTGTCTTCTTAAAAGTTGATGACTTTATCTTTGCCTTGATTGCATTCTCGTCATTCGGCGTGCTTTTGCCGTTCTTCTATTTCAACGTGTTCGGAAACGTACAGAAGCGCAAAAAAATCTTTATGGGCGATACAGGCTCGCTTACAATCGGTATTATTCTCTGTGCAATGACGCTGCGACTGATGTCGGCTGACGAAGGTCTTGTCGAAATGGAAATCAATCCCGCATTAGTGGCATTCACTCCTCTCATCGTACCGAGTTTCGACGTCTTTAGGGTCGTTATGCACAGATTTCGCAATCACGCAAATCTATTTTTGCCCGACAAAAATCACATCCATCACAAACTCTTGGCAGCGGGTATGAGTCAGCATTCGGCTCTGATTTCGATTGTCTCTTTCTCGTTGCTGCTTACGTTAAGCAATATTGCATTGGATTCATATGTAAACATAAACATACTTTTGGTAGCAGATGTATTAATCTATACCATTGCAAATATTTTTATTTCTAAATTTATCACAAAACGAAAAACCTCACAAAATTAGACCGTAATGAGAATTATAAGACTATTGATTATTTCACTTCTTAGCACTGTCGCATTTTCTTGCGCAGTTGAAAAGAAAGTTAACTATTTCCAGGATTTACAACCGGGACAAGAGATAAAGAAAGTGCAATTGTCGTCGGAGGTTGTTGCACAGCCGGGCGACAAATTATATATACGAGTAAGCAGTAAGGACGAAGTGCTTGTAAAGCTCTTTAATCTGTCAGAGGCAACAACGTCGTCGAACAAAGTAATAATAGGTTATACTGTCAGCTCACTTGGAACTATCGATTTCCCGGTATTAGGCTCACTCAATGTTCTCGGCAAGACAAAAACGCAGGTCTCTGAGTTGATTAAGTCGGAGCTGGTTAGCAAAAATTTTGTAAAAGACCCGGTCGTTACTGTCGAGTTTCTCAACCTCGGTATTTCGGTCTTCGGCGAAGTAAAGACGCCCGGTCGTTACCCGATAGATCGCGACCGCATTACGATTCTCGACGTGCTGAGCCTTGCCGGCGATTTGACCATCCAAGGTCGCCGCGACAATATCAAGGTGATTCGCGATGAGGGTAGTGTCCATCGTGTGTATTCCATCGATTTGACGTCCGGTCAAGGCGTTTACGAGTCGCCGGTGTTCTACCTGCAGCAAAATGACGTGGTCTATGTTGAGCCTAATTCCATGAAAGCGCGTCAATCGACAGTCAACGGCAACAGCGTGAGAAACATCTCGTTCTGGATGTCTTTAGCATCGCTTTTAACAACCATTGCCGTCCTCGTATTTAAATAGTATACTATTATGGAAAACAAACAAAATACTACCAAACAGTCGTCCCAATTGGGCGAATTTATGCGTATCCAAGATTTGCTTTACCTATGCCTCTCAAAGTGGTATTGGTTTGTGATTTCGATGATTTTTGCTTTGGGGTTGGCTTGTTTATACATCATGAAAACGCCGCCCGTCTATACGCGAGTAGCAACCTTGCTCTTTAAAGATGAGTATAGCGGCGAGTCGAACCTCTCTGCTGAAATCAGCACATCGTTCGCCACTATGGGATTGGCAAATCAACGCACCAACGTGTTCAACGAAATGGTGGCTTTGCAGTCGCCTTCGCTGATGATTGACGTTGCAAAACGCTTGCAACTGAACATGAGTTATACGGTTGAAGGTCGTTTCTACAATCGTCCGCTTTATGGCAAATCGTTGCCTGTCAGCGTATCGTTGGTCGATATTCCCGACGAAGTCGGCGCCGGTTTGACGGTTCGTATTCTTAGTGCCAAAGACGTTGAACTTTCAGCATTCCACAAGGACGAAGATATATATGAAAAGACTATCAAAACCACGTTTGGCGCTGCAACCCAAACGCCTATTGGTAAGGTAATCGTAACCCCGACCGCAGCTTTTTCGGTAGAAGATTCGGAGCCGATTTTAGTAGGCAAAACGAGCATTTACAATGCCGGTGTGGGGCTCCTTGGCGGTCTGTCGGTAGAACTTAACGATGATATGTCGGCGGTTGTCAAAATGACCTATCATGACACTTGTCCGGAACGTGCCGTCGATATTATGAATACTTTGATTCAAGTGTATAATGAAAAATGGATTGAAGATAAGAATCAAGTGGCGGTAAGCACTTCGGCGTTTATCAACGACCGTCTTGCCGTTATTGAAAAAGAATTGGGAAATGTTGATGAGAATATTTCGTCCTACAAAAGTTCGCAACTCCTTCCCGACGTTCAAGCCGCATCCGGACTTTATATGAGTCAATCGAGTCAAAACGACGCTCAATTGCTGACGCTCAACACACAACTTTCGATTGCTCAATACGTGGCGGGTTTCGTTAATAGCCATACCGACAACAAGCAACTCTTACCGGCAAATGCCGGCGTAAACAATCAAGCGGTTGAGAGCCAAATCAATTCGTACAACACGTTGTTGTTGCAGCGTAACAGTTTGGTTGCCAATAGTAGCGAAAAGAATCCTGTTGCCGCCGATATGGACAATCAATTGTCGTCGATGCGAGCTGCCATTTCTCAATCGTTGAGCAATTATATTGTCTCGCTGAAGACTCAGATTGCAAGTTTTGAGCGCAGTCAGCGCGAGACTACAAAGAAAATTGCCGCAAATCCGGAACAGGCAAAGCATCTTCTATCGGTAGAACGTCAACAAAAGGTCAAAGAGTCGCTCTATTTGTTCCTTTTGCAGAAACGTGAAGAGAACGAGCTTTCGCAAGCCTATAGCTCTAACAAGACGCGCGTCATTATGCAACCGTTCGGCAGTTCGGCTCCGACAACTCCGGTGCGCAGAAACATCTATTTGATTGCTATCGTTTTAGGATTGTTCATTCCGTTGTTGGTGCTCTTTATCATCGAAAATATGAATGATAAAGTTCGCGGACGTGCCGACCTCGAGAGCCTTACAATTCCTTTCGTAGGCGAAATTCCGATGGCATTCAAAAAGCGTAGCCGTTTCCGCGTGCCTTCGTTCTTCGGCTTGAGGCGTAAAGGTGCAACGCAAGAGGTGGGTATCGTTGTCAAAGAAAAGAATAGAAATGTCATTAACGAGGCATTCCGCGTGGTACGTACCAACTTGGAATTTATGGTTAGCGAGTCGGTAGGCGCAAAGGTTGTTATGTTGACTTCGGCAAATCCGGGTAGCGGCAAAACCTTTATCTCGTCGAATATCGCCATGTCGCTTGCCATCAAAGGTAAACGTGTGCTGGCGATTGACTTGGATATGCGTAAGGCAAGCTTGAGTAAGGTGTTTGACGCGCCCGAAAGAGGTATTTCGGGCTATCTCATTGGAAAATTGTCGTACGACGAAATAATTATGCGCGGAGTTCAAAATCCGAACCTTGATGTCATTCCGGTTGGTAAGATTCCGCCAAACCCGACGGAATTGCTCTTCGACAGTCGCTTCGAGGAACTTATGAAGCGTGTTCGTCAAGAGTACGACTATGTGTTTATCGACTGTCCGCCTATCGAAATCGTTGCCGATTCGCAAATCATCAACCGTTTTGTCGACAATACACTGTTCGTCATTCGTGCGGAATTGCTCGAGCGCTCTATGCTCCCGACTATTGAAAAACTCTATACCGACAAGAAATATTGCAACCTCGGCTTGGTGCTCAACGGCACGTATCAAGCACATTCGGGCAAATATGGTTATAGCTATCGTTATGGCTACAACTACGGCTATGGATATGGTTACGATTATAACGAAAAGTAAGATATGAAAGGTATTGTTTTGGCAGGAGGTTCGGGCACGCGTCTTTATCCGATAACCAAAGGCGTCAGCAAGCAATTGCTACCCATCTACGATAAGCCGATGGTCTACTATCCGATTTCGGTGTTGATGCTTGCCGGCATACGCGATATTTTGATTATTTCGACGCCCGATGATTTGCCGGGGTTCAAGCGACTTCTGGGTGACGGCAGCGACTTCGGTGTGCGCTTCGAATATGCCGTGCAGCCTTCGCCCGACGGCTTGGCTCAAGCTTTCATCATCGGCGAAGATTTTATAGGCGACGATGCTGCTTGCCTGGTGCTTGGCGACAACATTTTTCACGGCGTCGGCTTTAGCAACATTCTCCGCCAAGCGGTCGTCGATGCCGAACAGAACAACAAAGCTACGGTTTTCGGCTATTGGGTCGACGATCCCGAGCGCTATGGCGTGGCTGAATTCGACGACAAAGGCAATTGCCTTTCTATCGAAGAAAAACCGGAAAATCCTAAGTCGAACTACGCTGTTGTCGGATTGTACTTCTATCCCAACAAAGTGGTCGAGGTGGCAAAAAATATCAAGCCGTCGGCTCGCGGCGAATTGGAAATCACGTCGGTCAATAAGCAATTCCTCGACGATAAGCAGTTGCGCGTTTCCACTCTCGGTCGCGGCTTTGCATGGCTCGATACGGGCACGCACGATTCGCTCGCCGAGGCTTCTATCTTTGTGGAAGTCATCGAAAAACGTCAAGGCTTGAAAATCGCTTGTCTCGAGGGCATCGCTTATCGCAAAGGCTGGATTACCAAGGACAAGATGCGAGCACTGGCTCAACCGATGATTAAAAATCAATATGGTAAATATTTGCTCAAAGTGATTAACGAACTTGAGCATACCGGAAAGAATAACTTGGATTGATGGACGTTATTAAAACAGAAATAGAGGGCGTAGTCATAATAAAGCCGCGAATCTTCAACGATGCGCGAGGCTATTTCTTTGAGTCGTTCTCACAACGCGAATTCGACGAAAAAGTTCGTCCCATTCACTTCGTGCAAGACAATGAGTCAATGTCGTCCTACGGCGTAATGCGTGGACTTCATTATCAGAAAATGCCGTACACTCAGAGCAAACTGGTGCGATGCGTCAAAGGTCGCGTGCTCGACGTTGCTGTCGACATCCGTGCCGGTTCGCCGACTTTCGGCCGCCATGTGGCGGTAGAACTTTCGGAAGACAATCATCTGCAGTTCTTTATTCCCAAGGGCTTTGCTCATGGATTTGCCGTGCTTTCCGACGTGGCTGTTTTTCAATATAAATGTGACGAATTTTATGCACCGCAAAGCGAAGGCGGCATCCAACTCATCGACGACGCATTAGGCATCGATTGGAAAATTCCTCTCGATAAGGCTATCCTATCGGAGAAAGATTTGGTACGCGCAAAATTGGCGGATTCGCCTCTCGATTTCGACTTCTCGCAGGATTTATATAAGTAGTCGGAATGGAGCGTGCGGGATTCGACCCTCATATTTCAGCTGCTAAAGGCTTTTGCATAATTGCTGTCGTGGCGTTCCATGCCGTGCCGCCGCAAGTGTTGCGATATGTTTTGCCGTTTTTGCCGTTGGGTGCTTTTATTATCATCTCGGGGATGTTCCTCAAAGACGACCATCTGCAGCATCCCGGGCGTTTCTTAGCAAGCCGTTTTCGCCGACTTTGGTTGCCAAGATC
>JBJEDP010000265.1:0-19382 GCA_051872175.1 Candidatus Limisoma sp. | reverse complement strand
TTTTATGGTTATATCAAAACAAATTAACGCCACAAAGGTAATAATTATTAATGTTAGCGCCAAATTTTTTAAGAGAGAATGAGTTGATTATAGGATGAATGGAAGAGTAAAGAAGAAGAAGAGGATAATATAAGAAGAGCCGCGAGTGCGATTGGCAACAGCGGCTCGACTTGTAGGTTTTGTGAGGAGTTTGTTATTCAGCGGGTGCCCATTTGCAACGGACGGGCGAAACGATTGCGCCTTCTTCTTTGAGTTGCTTCATCGCTTTGTCGACTTCTTTGCGGTCGAGTCCGCTGAGTTCGGCGATTTTACCTGCGTTCAAGGGTTCGCCTGCCTCTTTCATTGTTGCTAAAACTTTGTCTTTTGCTTCCATAATTGAGGTTTTTATAAATGGTAGTTTATAGACTAAAACTCGATGCTGTCTTTTTCTTTCGCGGGGTTGCGATACTTGATTTTGCCTTCGATGTATTCCTGAGTAGCGATGAGCACCGGTTTCGGCAATTTTTCGTAGTAGCGCGAAATCTCGATTTGTTCGCGGTTTTCAGACACCTCTTCAAGATTGTCGTTCAACGAGGCGAACTCTTGAAGTTTTTTCTCGAGGTCTTTTTTCATCTCAACGGCAATTTGGTTTGCACGTTTAGCGATGATGCACACGGTTTCGTAGACGTTGCCTGTGTCTTCAGAGAGCTTGATAACGTCGCGTGTTACGGTGTTGAGCGGTGCGTTAGTTCTTTTGTAATCCATTATAATATAATTGTTTAGTTTTCGCTGATTAATCTTTTACGTATTTTGATGCAATTTTGAGGATGTTGTCAGCCTCTTTGCGGTTACGAGTGTCGGGGTAGTCGTTGATGAACGAATAGTATTCGTCGACCACTTCGCGGAAGCGTTCATCTTTTTTCTCGTCGACGCTCTGGTTTGCTTCTTGGAACTTTGCCTTGAGGATAATCATCTGCAGTTGCTCTTTGTGCTTTGTGTAAGGGTAGTTTTTCAGAGCGTTTTGAGCAACGATGACAGCGCTTTGGTAGTTGTTACCCATGTAGTTTCCAAGGTTGTAGTATAGTTGAGCGTTGTCGATTTCTTTCTGGACGAGTTTGTCTTGAAGCTCGAAGATGGCGTTTTGCGCAATTGCCACTTTGTCGCTTTGAGGATGGTAGTCGAGAAACTTCTGTAGTTCTTCGATAGCCTTATAAGTCTCGGTTTGGTCGAGTTGCGGCTCGGGCGAATCGAGGTAGCACCCATAACCCGAGTAGAAGCGCGCCAGCTCGGTGTATTTGCCTTTGGGGTAGTGGGTGTAGTATGTCTTGAAATAGGTGCTTGCTGACATATAGTCTTTGTTTTCGTAGTTGCTCAGACCGAGCAGGTAGAGCGACTCTTCGGCTTTGTCGGTTCCTTTCAACACTTTGACGACGTCTTGAAGCAGGGTGGCGCATTGGGTGTATTTACGCTGCTCGAACATCTTCTTGGCGTAGTCGTACTTTTGGTTGGCATCGGTGCTTTTGAGCATTTTGTTATACTCGCTGCAGCCGGGCAAAAGCAGGGCTAAAAGGAATATTATGACTAAATTTTTGCGCATTTTCGTTTGTCGATAGTTATTCGGGTTGCAAATTTACGGTTTATTTGTGGATAATCAAACAAATAAGTCGGTTAAAATGTTTGAAAACTGCAATAATAACGAAAATTAGAGCAATTTTACAACAAACCGGCGCTGAGTAGGTTTTTTTAATATCCCGCCGGACTTAGAGCATGATTCTGGCAAAATGTTAGTTTGATGCCAAAATTTAACAGTTGTTACCTTGTAGGTTCGAAAATTATTTATAATTTTGTTGATGTCAAAAGACAAAAAGATAATTTGAAATACCATATAAAACGAACGAATATGAATGTAGAAAAAATTCTATCAGATTTGGAAGCCAAGCACCCCGGTGAGAAGGAGTATTTGCAGGCTGTCAAAGAAGTGCTGTTGAGTGTAAAAGACGTATACGAGCAGCATCCTGAATTCGAAAGTGCCAAGATAATAGAGCGAATGGTCGAGCCCGACCGCATTTTTACGTTCCGCGTGTTGTGGACCGACGATAAGGGCGAAGTTCAAACCAACATCGGCTATCGCGTGCAGTTCAACAACGCAATCGGTCCGTACAAGGGCGGAATCCGTTTCCACGCATCGGTCAACTTGTCGATACTTAAGTTCTTAGGCTTCGAGCAGACGTTCAAGAATGCGTTGACGACGTTGCCAATGGGCGGCGGTAAGGGCGGTAGCGACTTCAGCCCGCGCGGCAAGAGCGACAAAGAGATTATGCGTTTCTGCCAAGCGTTCATCCTCGAATTGTGGCGCAACCTCGGTCCCGACCGTGACGTGCCCGCCGGCGATATCGGCGTAGGTGGTCGCGAAGTGGGATATATGTATGGCATGTATAAGAAACTTGCGCAAGAGCATACCGGAACATTTACAGGCAAGGGCCTCGACTTCGGCGGCTCGAAGATTCGTCCGGAGGCTACCGGCTTCGGCGCGCTCTACTTCGTGCAAAATATGTTGCACCGTCTCGGCGACGACATCAAGGGTAAAACCGTTGCTGTTTCGGGCTTCGGCAACGTGGCTTGGGGTGCTACTCTTAAGGCTACGCAACTCGGCGCCAAGGTGGTTACGATTTCCGGTCCCGACGGCTATATCTATGACCCCGACGGTATTACCGGCGAGAAAATCGACTATATGCTCGAACTCCGTGCTACGGGCAACGACATCGTTGAGCCCTACGCAGAACGCTTCCCGGGTGCGCAATTCTTTGCAGGACGCAAGCCGTGGGAGCGAAAGGTCGACATCGCGCTGCCGTGTGCTACGCAGAACGAGGTTGATAAGGCTGATGCCGACATGCTCGTTGCCAACGGCGTGAAGATTGTTGCCGAGGTGTCGAACATGGGCTGTACGCCCGAGGCTATCGACACGTTCCTTGCAAGCAAGACTATCTATGCACCGGGTAAGGCTGTCAATGCCGGTGGTGTGGCTACTTCCGGTCTCGAAATGACGCAAAACGCAATGCACATCAGCTGGACTGAAGAGGAAGTCGACCAACGCTTGCATCAGATTATGCACGACATCCATGAGCAATGCGTCAAGTATGGCACTCAGCCCGACGGCTTTGTAAACTATATGAAAGGCGCGAACATCGCCGGATTTATGAAAGTTGCAAACGCAATGATGGGACAAGGCTACGTTTAGTGACTAACGACATAGCATACAGAAAAAAGCACCATCCAAGAATGGTGCTTTTTTTGTGGTTGAGAATGGAAAGTCCTCTAAATTACGACCTTTGCGGTGCGTCCTGCCACTTTGACGATGTAGAGTCCGCGGGGCATCGCGATTGTCGATTCGGTGCCGCGGTAGAGCAATGCGCCGCCGGCGGAATATACCTCAGCCACTGCGCCTTGTGCGCCTACGATGCTGATAGCACCGGCAACTGACGTGATTTGTATCGAGTCGGAGCCGATTGCGCCGATGCCACCTTGCGGAATTGCGCACACGTTCGTGAATCGCGACCAACCGTTAGCCGTTCTGTAGGCTTCGATGCTTTTCTCCGGCACGTAGAGCACGCAGTCGGCGGGTATGTTCTGAAATGTCCATTCTTCTGTTGAGACAGTCGGCGGAGTGGGGGTATGTGAGGTGAACGACATTAGACTCGTGCAGTCTAAGAATGCGGCATAACCAATGAAGGATACGTCATTTCCGATAGAGAGCGATGCCAAGTTGGCGCAATGGCTTAAAGTGTGGCCTTGTATCTCCGTTATTGAATTGGGCAATGTTATCGACGTTAGAGAGGTGCCTGATAATGCCCCGAAACCTAATACCTTAACCGATGAGGGAATCGAAATTGCCACCAAATTTGCTTGCAAGTCGAAAGCGGCATCGGCGATTGCTATTGTTCCTTCTTTGACTGCGTGAGAGAAGTTCTCGGGGGCGGTGCCTTTATATTTGTAAAGCACTTTGTCGAGATAAGTTACGCCGTCGGGCTGATTGTTAAACCAAGCCGTGTCGTCTAATGCCTGGTTGCCGACGTCTGTCAAGTCGTCGTGGATTGTTATTGATGCCAAGTTGGTGCAACTAAGGAAGCAGGCGGCGGGTACGTACGTTACTCCCCGGGGAATGACAATCGACGTCAGTCCGGAACATTCCGAAAATGCATATGAGCCGATGTCCGTTAGCGAGCCGGGAAGTTCTATCGAAGTCAGTCCGCTGCAGCCGGAGAATGCGGAATCTTCTATGGTGGTGACCGTTTCGGGAATTGATATTCCCGTCAAGTTGGTTTCGCTGTCGAAAGCTTCTCCGGCAATGCCTAACGTGCCTTCGTCCAAAGCGATTGAATAGTTCTCGGGCATTGTGCCGTTATATATATAGAATACCTTTCCTGTGTAGACCGGACCATCGGGTTGGTTGTCGAGCCATGCTGTCCTTTTGAAAGCGCGATAGCCGATTTTGCACAATGATTTGCCAAATGTTATGGATGCCAAACTTGTACATTTGTTGAAAGCGAATTCCTCAATGTGAGTCACCGCGTCGGGAATGACTATTTCCGTAAGCGCAGAACAATACTCGAAGGCGCCCCAGCCGATTTCTGTTACCGCCTCGGGAATTGTTATCGATGCTAATTTGGCGCAATAGGTGAACGCGTGTTCGTCGATTAAGGTTATTGATTCCGGCAGGCTGACATCCGTCAATTCCGCGCAATCATAGAAAGCGGATTGTCCGATTGCCGTAACGTCGTAGGTCGTGTCGTTGTAGACCACCGTGGCGGGAATAACCACCGAGCCTGAGTAGGCATTGTAGTTTTCGTCTTTGGTGCTTACATGCACGCTCGTCCCATCGTCGTTTATCCCGTAGTAGATGCCGTCGACTTCGAAGTCGTAGTATTCGTTTGCGTAGGATGTCGCTGTTGCAAATAGCAGTGATGCAACGAATGCGAAATGTTTGATGTACTTTTTCATAGTCGTATTGTAATAAATTGATAATCAGAAAAAAGTAAGCTATTCTTTGCCACAAAGATATGACTATTTTTTGCATTTTTACAATGAGTCTGCAATTTTTTGTATCTTTGCCACGGATTATTTTGAAAAAAGTATGAAAAGAAGTAATGTTATAGCGTTGGCGATTGCCTTGTTGACGGGAGTAACCGCCGGCGCAGAGAATGTCGGGTCGGTGCGCTATGCCGGTCCGTTTAAAGTGGTTAATCCTGTGGTTATCGACAGCATCGACTGTGCGCAGACCAAGTTTAACGCCGACGGCTTGATTGACACGCCGTTGCAACTCGCCGTAGCCGACAGCGCGGCGGTGCGGAGTCTTGACGAACTGAGTTTTGAGCACGGCACGTTGAACGTGCTGAAGTTTTCTGTTGTCAACGAGCGCTATATCGACGACGCAAAAATTACCGTCGAGGGCGCAAAGAGCACACGCTTGTTTGCTGACGGCGAGGCTGTTAACGGTGCATTTGCACTCGCGCCGGGCTACCATGAAATAAACGTGAAGTTTGTAGCCGATTCGGCAAAAGTTTCGGTGACGCTTCCCGATAGCGTTAAGCAAGTGTCGGGTAAGCGACGCTTTACGATGGACGACAATTTGGGAATGAAGGTCATTTCGTCGGCGTCGGTATCGGCGTCGGGACGCTGGTCGTTGGTCGACTATTCTTGGTACGACGCCGAACGGGAGCGTCAAAGCGAAACCTTGCTCATCGATGCCAAGACCGGCGCGACGCGTCCCGTGTTTGAGTCGCCCACGTGGATGCCTTCGACCGACCGCTATTATTATATCGATGAGCAAGGCGGAAATAAGCGTCTGATGGTTGCTGACCCGGCGACAGGACGTGTGGAAATGCTTTTCGGCGATGTGCCGACGGAGACTTTCTACGTGTCGCCGACGGAAGACTACTTGCTGTTGCTCAACAAGCTGGAGGGTCCGAAGAAAGAAGACGGCGTCTACGAAATCGTTCATCCCGACGACCGAATGCCGGGCTGGCGCACGCGCTACTCGCTGTCGCGTCTCGATTTGAAGACCGGGCTCGTTCAACCGTTGACCTATACCTATCGGCAGACTTATTGCGCCGACATTAGCAGCGACGGCAATCACTTGTTGGTCTTTGTCAATACCGACAGCCTGACGCAACGCCCAACGACGCGTCAGTCGGTCTACGACCTCGACATGGCGACGCTCAAAATGCGTCAACTTGTTGACCGCGATGGTTTTATCAACGATGCAGAGTGGGTTCGCGGCACTGATTTTGTGGCGTTTACAGGTAGTCCGGAGGCTTTCGGCGGCATCGGAAATCGTGTGCCTGAAGGACGTGTGCCGAGTATGTTCGACGTTCATCTGTATCTTATGAACGTCCGCACGGGAGAGGTCGTACCCGTTACAGCCGACGACTCGACGAGCATCGAGGATGTGCGCTACAGCGAGGCAGACGATTGCATCTACTATACGGCAGCGTGCGGCGACAAAGTGCTGCTCTATCGCCTGGACATCGATAGCGGAAAGTCGACCGAGGTGGCTCAACCGTTGGAATGTCTCGCCGGACTGTCGGTGCCACGCCGTGGAACAAATGTTGTAGTCTTCGGCTCGTCGGCATGCGTGCCCTACGAGGCGTACAACATCGAGAAAGCGGCGTCGAAGCCGCGTGCCGTGCGACTGTTGGCGCCTAATGCCGAACGTATGGCGGATTTGCAGTTGGGCAAGTGTCTGCCGTGGAGTTTTACCACCGAGCGAGGCTATGACGTAACCGGTTTCTATTATTTGCCGGCTGATTTCGATGAGGCGAAGAAATATCCCGTCATTGTGTTCTACTATGGCGGCTGTTCGCCGACGTCGCGCCGTTTCGGTTGCGGGTCGCACTATCCGGCGCACTATTGGAATGCGTTGGGCTACATCGTGTTTGTCGTCAATCCGTCGGGAGCTGCAGGCTTCGGACAGGAATGGGCGTCGCGCCACGTCAACACCATGGGCGAAGGCCCTGCGCAAGACATCATCGAAGCCACCGAACGCTTTGCCGCCGACATTGCGCAAGTCGATTCGTCGCGGATAGGCTGTGTGTCGGCGTCGTACGGCGGTTTTATGACTCAGTATATGCTCACTAAGTCGAATCCGTTCGCGTGCGGTGTGTCGCATGCCGGCATATCGGACCACACAAGTTATTGGGGCGAAGGCTATTGGGGATATTCCTACAGCGAGACGTCGGCGGCAGGCAGCTATCCGTGGACGCGCAAAGACCTCTACGTCGACCGTTCGCCGCTCTATAATGCCGACAAGATTCACAAGCCGTTGCTCTTTACGCACGGAACAGCCGATACGAACGTGCCGATAGGCGAGTCGATGCAGATGTACACGGCGTTGCGACTTTTGGGCACGCCGACGGCATTTGTCGAGGTCGAGGGCGAAAACCACGGCATCATGAATCCGACGAAGCGTGCACGGTGGATTGACACCATCGTGGCATGGTTCAATCGCTGGCTGAAAGACGACGATTCGTGGTGGAACGCCATCTACGAGCCGAAGAAACTGTAGATAAGCGGTTTACGACAAAACAAAGCGGAGCAAGGCATCGGTGCTTTGCTCCACTTATTATTACGTTGTCAGTGAGTCGGAAGACTACATTTGTTGGATTCTGTCAAAAGCCGGCTCATAACCGCGCCGGAATGCCATACAGTAATAGTACGCAGCGAGATAAGGTTGCTGTCTGCGCAAAAATTCACCCATAACAAAGCAAGCAGTCATTTCCTGCTTTTCCGCCGCCCCTTGATACCATTCGGCTGCTGCTTGCATATTGCGTTCGCAGCCTTTTCCGTAAGCCAGCATATCAGCAAGGCTCTTCATTCCAATTGCACTATTATTATGGGCAGCAAGTTGATATCCCATTTTTGCATTTCCGTCCATCTTTACAGCTTCTTCAAAGAAGTGTCCAATGAATAGCCCCATTATTTCATTGTCATCATCCAAGGCGGCTGTTATAAATTGCTCCATTTTCGCATTGTCTAAAGTGTCTTGTTTAGTCATACAACGGAATATGGCAATCGCGTTTTTTACATCATTGGGACGAACACCGTCTATACTGTCGGCAATGGCAGGTTTTCCTGCGGTTATATACTTGCCAGTCGTGACTTCAACCGATTTATATCCCTGAGGATGACCATAATAAGCTGCCATGAGATACCAATAGAATGCTCCGAGATAATCATCATATCTATTGTACATATTTGCGAGTTCGTTCATCGCATCGCAGCATCCACCTGTGGCGGCTTGTAGACAATATGTATACCATTCCTTGTCTGAGCCTTCTATATCGGCGTAATATTCATGCCCGATAATACCGGCACATCCCCACGCGCCTTCGGCAATTCCGGCGGAAGCCGCTTTTCGAAAGTGTTCGAGGGCTTTGGATTTGTTGCCATACGACATCTCTAACTGTCCTAATGCGACACTTGCTTCCCCGAATCCTTCGTCTTCGAGTTTCTGAAATTCCACCGAAACTTCATCCCAGTTGCCTTTTTTATGCCCCTCTAATGATGCCTTTCCATAGCGCTCTTTTTGCGATAAGGTCGAAGATGGCTCGGTGTTTGCTTTAGAAGTTGTTTGTGAAGTCGTTGTCTCAACTTTAGGCTTTGACGCGGTTTGTTGAGCGTTGTTGCCGGTCTGAACTTTATTTTGTTCAGCACGCTTTTTCTTAAAGAAATTGAAGAGTCCCATATATTTATGTGTTTTTGTGTTCAACGCGAATTAAATACGTGTGTCGTTCTCAAATTTTTTATCCTTAATTTGAGAGATTACAAAAATACTAAAATTTTTGAGAACCGAATCATTTTTGTGAATTATTATCCTTGTAACTTGGGTGGCTTGGCATAAAACAAAGCGGAGCAAGGCGTTGGTGCTTTGCTCCGCTTTGTGCGTATATTATAGACGATTTGTTAGAGTTGTTTTGCGATTGCGTCGGCAATTGCTTGCATTTCTTCGGCGGGAAGGGTGAGCTTCTGCTTGTCGAAATACATGTCTTTCTCTTCGACGATAGGGATGAGGTGGATGTGTGCGTGAGGCACTTCCAATCCGATTACAGCCACGCCGATGCGCTTGCACGGGAGCGCTTTGTCCATCGCTTTGGCGATTCGACGCGCAAAGGCGGTAAGCGATGCGTAGTCGTCGTCGCTAAGGTTGAAGATGTAGTCGTTTTCGGTTTTGGGCACAACAAGAACGTGTCCTTTGTTGACGGGATTGATGTCGAGGAAGGCGAAGTTTTTTTCGTCCTCGGCAACTTTGTAACAAGGAATCTCGCCTGCAATGATTTTGCTGAAGATTGTTGCCATAATTATAATATTTCGATTTTAACGATTTCGAAAGTCATCAATCCTTGCGGCACTTTGATTTCGGCAATGTCGCCTACGTGTTTGCCGAGCAAGCCTTTAGCGATGGGCGTGCTTGATGCGATTTTTTTCTCTTTGAGGTTAGCCTCCGAGTCGGCAACGATGGTGTAAGTCATTGTGGCACCGTTCTTTGTGTTTTTGATAGTGACGGTGTTCATGATTTGCACCTCGTCGGTGTTGAGTTTAGCCTCGTCGATGATGCGTGCGCTTGCGAGCATGTCTTTGAGTTGCGAAATTTTCATCTCAAGCATGCCTTGCGCTTCTTTTGCCGCGTCGTATTCCGAGTTTTCCGACAAGTCGCCTTTGTCGCGTGCTTCGGCGATAGCCGCAGATATTCTTGGACGCTCAACTGATTCCAGATAAGCGATTTCTTTCATTTTTTTGTCGTAACCTTCTTTGGTCATGTAGGTGATAGCCATGGTCGTTTTTTTAGTTTATTTGGTAAAAAATAAAAGAATCTCTATCACAAAAGGTGATTGAGACCCCCGTTAGTATTTCGTATTTCGGTTGCAAAGATATGCCTTTGTTTTCGCAAAAGCAAGTATTTACCATATTTTAACCAATTCCGCGCGCGGTGCCGAGGCTATGGTCGGTCGGCGATTGCCTGTTCTGCCAGACGCAGCGTTTCGAGCTTGCCGATGTCGAACCAGCGATAATCTTCTGCGGGCGAGAATCCTTTGATATTCAGGCTGGTGCAGCTGTCGACATAGAATGGTGTGATTGAGAATTTGCGTTGGTCGGTGTAGCCGCTGAGCGCATCGAATATCGAAGGCGAAATCACGTGGATGCCGCCGAAAGCGAGAGTCTGAAGGTCGGCGGTCGATATGCCTTCCGGGCGGATTTCTCCGGTTTTGATGTTCGTCCACCCGCGCAGGGTGTGGTTGTCGTCGAAGAGCAGATAGCGCGACGTGGTTCGCTCGGCAACGAGCAATGTGGCGTCGGCGTGGCTGTTGAGGTGGTGCGCATAGAGTTCGCTCAGGTTGAGGTCGGTCAGGATGTCGGCGTTGTGCACCAAAAACGGTTCGCCGTCGTCGAGCAGGTGGCGTGCGTGGAGAATGCCGCCACCGGTGTCGAGCAGCTCGTTGCGCTCGTCGCTGATGGCTATGTTGATGTCGAAACGCCGGTGCGATTCAACGAAGTCGATGATTTGCTCGCCGAAATGGTGAACGTTGATAACGATATCGGTAAAGCCGTAGCTTTTGAGGTTGACGATGACGCGTTCGAGCATCGGCACGCCGGCAACTTCGACGAGTGCTTTCGGCTTGTTGTCGGTCAGCGGACGCAGCCGTGTGCCCAGCCCGGCGGCGAAAATCATTGCTTTCATCGGCTAAAAACGTGCTTTAAAAGTTTGCTCGATGTTTTGTTCGCGGTGAACGAGTTCTACCTTGACGTTGAAAGTCTTGTTGATGTGTTCAGCCATGTGCTGAGCGCAGTAGACCGAGCGATGCTGTCCGCCGGTGCAGCCGAAGCACACCATCAGGTTGGTGAATCCGCGCTCCATGTAGCGTTTCACGGAGGCGTCGACCAGAGCGTATGCGTGGTTGAGGAATTCGATGATTTCGCCATCGTCTTCGAGGAATTTTATCACCTGTTGGTCGAGTCCGGTGTAGGGCTTATAGCGCTCGTATTTGCCGGGGTTGTTTACGGCACGGCAGTCGAAAACGAAGCCGCCGCCGTTGCCCGTTGTGTCGTTGGGTATGCCTTTTTTGTAGGCGAAACTCATCACTTTTACGGTGAGCGTGCGTCGGCTCAGATCGTCGGTAAATTGCTTCATGTTGACCAACTCGCGGAGCATTTTGTCGAGATAGGGATATTCCGGATAAGGCTCAGTGAGCAGGTTGCGGAGGTTTTCGATGGCAAACGGCACGCTTTGGATGAAGTGCGGTTTCTTCTCGAAGTAGCCGCGAAAACCGTAAGCGCCAAGCACTTGCAGAGTGCGGAAGAGCACGAAATGGCGCAACCGGGCGTAGAACGTGTCGCGGTCGATGTCGACGTACCGGCGAAGTGCGTCGAGATACTCTTCGATGAGCTCGTGGCGCAGACTGTCGGGGAAGTTTGCTTTAGCTTGCCAGAGGAACGAAGCCACGTCGTAGTAGAACGGACCTCGTCTGCCGCCTTGGAAGTCGATAAAGCAAGGCTCGCCGTCGCGAATCATCACGTTGCGCGATTGGAAGTCGCGATACATAAACGCGTTGCAGTCGTCGCCCAAGAGCACGTCGGTCATAGCCTGGAAGTCGTCTTCGAGGCGGTCTTCCAAAAACTCGAGACCCGTGGCTTTCAGGAAGCAGTATTTGAAGTAGTTGAGGTCCCAGCGAATCGAACGAGCGTCGAATTGCGCTGCCGGGTAGCATTTGCTGAAGTCGAATTCTTCGGTAGCGCGGAATTGGATTTCCGGAAGTTGGCGAATCGTTTTTTTGAGAATCACCTTTTCTTCTTCGCTGAACACGCTGGTTTTGCGACCTTTCTCGATAGCGTTAAAGAGGAGCGTGTCGCCGAGGTCTTCTTGGATGTAAGCCATGCCGTCGTGAGATTGTGCAAACACCTTCGGCACGGGCAGACCTTTACTGTAGAAGAGGCGTGCCATATATAGAAAAGCCTCGTTTTCTTCGCGGCAAGTGCCCATCACGCCGATAATCGAGACGGAGCCACTGAGACGGAAATAGCGACGGTTAGAGCCCGAGGAGGGAAGTTCGACAACGCCGGAAGGACGTTGCCCTGTGTATTGTTGATAGAGGTCTTCTAAAACTTTAGTCATAGTTGTTGTGGATTGAGACAGCAAAATTAATGCAAATAGGGCGAAAAACAAAGCGAAAACGGAAAAAGTGGAGCGTTTATCGTTTAACGTAAAGCGTTTATCGTTTTTGGTTTATGGTTTGTCGATAGCGTCTCGTTCCTCGTCCCTCTTAACTCGTTCCTTTTGGACAAACAAAAAAACGACTGCAGTGTTGCAGTCGTTTTGTGACCCCGGAGAGGCTCGAACTCTCGACCCAATGATTAAGAGTCATTTGCTCTACCAACTGAGCTACGGAGTCAATTCTTTGTCGAATTCGGTTGCAAAGGTAAAGCGAATTTTGAAACTGACCAAATCTTTCGCAAAAAAAATCAAATTTTTTCGCAGAAAATTTATAAAATAACGGGAGAACGCGTCGGTGTGGGCGTGTTCTCCCGTTTTGAGGTTCAATGTATGTCGGTTAGCGGACAACCACTTTTCTGCCGTCGACGATGTAGATGCCGCGGGAGAGCGAGACGAACGTGTTGCCGTCAGCCTCTACGGTGCGTACCGCCGAGCCGGTGATGTTGTAGAACGTCAACGTGCAGCGACTGTCGGTGCGAATCCATGCTCCGCCGATAGTACCCGTGATGCTCAAACCGCTACGTGGCAATGCGTCGACGCTACTGACCGGCTTGTCGCCGTTGAAGATGGTCAGGTAGCGCACGTTGATGGTGTTGCCCTTCGCTGAGCCGAAGTCGAGGCGCAAGCGGTTGCCTGCCAAGCCCCAGCCGTAGGTGTTGCGCAAGCTGGTCAGGTCGATGGTGACCGGAGTCCATTCGCTCGTTGCGGGCATGATGTCGTCGAAGCGTTGCGAACGTTGTGCCGTTTCCGGGTCGAGCAGGTATACTTCGAACGGCGTAACGTCGGCGGTTGCTTTATACTCGAAGTAGAGTTTCGTTGCGTCGTCGTTGAGGTTCTTGTCGAGACGTGTTGTGTTGAGATACGGGTCGGTGCCGGTGGTGCAAAGTGTCCAATTGTAGTATGCCGGAACGGAGCCGTAGTCGATGTCGGCTTCCCAGGGCGTCGGGTTGGCGCTACGCGAGAGCGACACCCAATTGGTGTTGGCATTGTCGAGCAACATGTTGTGGTCGGAGGTGTATTCGCCGGTGTTGACCGACAGGTTGCGAATCTTGAAGGTTATGCCCGAACTGTTGGCGGGGTCGATGCGCAAGTAGTCGCCTTCGAAGCCCCAGCCGTGGTCTCTGCAAATCGAGGCGATGTCGACCGTTTTGCGAGTCCATGTCGATGCTGCGGGCAGAGACACCTTGGTCGAACGTACTTCGCCGGCGTAGTCGAGGAAGTAGATTTGCATCGTCGAAGCCGTCGAAAGTTGATAGTCGAAGATGAGTTTTGTTGCCGATTCTGAAAGGTTGGTCGACAGTTTTGTGGTATAGAAGTAGGGGTCGGTTCCCGATGTGGTGGCGGTGGCTGCGCCGCTCTGGCTGTCGATGCTCAGGCTGCAGTTGTTGGCGCCCGACGACGAAATGCCGAGCAATGCGGCGTCTTCGACCTGTCCGCTATTGACGCAGATGTGACGAATCTGCATGGTGTAGCCCGAAGCGCGGCATGGGTCGAAACGCAAGAAGCTGCCGGCGCCGCCCCAGCCGTAGACCGAGCGGAAGTTGGTGATGTCGATGTAGACGCGACGCCATTCCGTCGTTGCCGGCAGCGCGGTCATAAACGAGCGCACTTCTTCTGCCATCGGCGAGAAGAACACTTGGAAGTCGCTGACGTCCTTGTCTAACTTATACTCGAACGACAGAACGTTCGAATTGGTCGACAGCGCCGTCGTGCATGCCTCGGTTTGGAATTGCGGGTCGCCGCCGGTGGTTACGAATTTATACGATTGGTAGCTGCTGTCGTAAGTTCCTGTCGCATCGACGCAAGTCGACAGCACGGGGTTGAAGCGCTGCGACTCGTTGCCAACGACCGATACACCGCTGTGGATTTGGTCCCAACTGCTGATGCCGATGGTCGACAGATATTTGTCGAACACTGCCGACTCTTGGTCGGTTCCGGCGGCTTGCCAAACGTACCAAACCGGCTTGGGGTTGAGGTCGCTGTCGCGCAGACCGAGGTGCAAGCCGTCTTCGCCGGGGTTGTCGAACCAGTTATGCCACATCACGGCGTCGATGCCCTGACTGCGTTGCACTTTCTTCCACGCCCAGGCGGCTCCGGCTGCTTGCACGGCAAGTTGCGATTGGGTGTCTTGAAGCGAGTTGACGCCGTTCTCGGTGAAGAAGAGTATGCGCTTTTCTTTACCTTTATAATAATGTTCGGGACGCAAAATCCAGTCGGAAATCACCTCGACGTTTTTAAACGTGCAGAATGAAGCGTTCTCTGTGTAGGTTGCTCCGGTGTCGGCGCTCCAGAATGCCGGCTGATAGAAACTTTGCGGGTATGGGTGGTCGGCGATGCCCCAACGGAAGTCGCCTTCGACGTTGCCGAAGGTCACCATCAAGTCCATCATCTGTTTGGGTGCATAGCCTCCGTTGCCGTTTGTGCTTGTCCAAGCCGAAGTGAATGAGCCTAAGACGTAGGCATTCGGGTCGTATTGGCGTACGATGTTCGACACAAGTCGCATCGACCGCTCGTAGTGCTCCATATAGCGCAACAGCGGTTGCCCTTCGCCCATATCGGTCCAATATTTGTTTTGGTCGACTTCGTTATGCATAATCCAATGGTGGATGCGACCTTGACCCTTCACCGAATAGCGATTTGCCAGATAGTCGATGGTTGCCGCATATGCGTTGATGCCCGCCATAGAGGTCACGTTGGGCATCGAGTAGGGCGCCGTGCCGCCGTATTCGGGGTGACACATCGTCGTGGCGTATTCGGGCTCGCCTTCGTTGGGGTTGGCGAGTAGGATAGCCGCAATTACCACGCCGTTGTTTTCGCACGTCTTTATTACGTTGTCGTAGTACTGTTGACGCTCTTTGTCGATGTAATATGTTCTGCCGTTGTAGACATATTCCACGTCGTCCGACTTGGTACGATTCATGCGCATAAACTCGCTGAAAAACACGTTGAGCGTCACGCTGTGGAGTCCCAACTGTTGGATGTCGCCAAGGTTGACGTTGAAGATGCCGCCCAAGCCTTTCTTGCTCTTCAGTACGCCCGGTTCAGCTTGGCGAATCGATGCCACACAGTCGGCATAATGCGCGTGCGAATTGAGGCTGCCCGAAGCATCGATGATAGCCCATTTTGACAGCAAACGGTCGTATTGAACGCCGTCGTAGATGGCATAGCGAGCCGTCTCGACCGAGAATTCGCCTTGCGGCAGGTTGGCAACCTCAAAGTAGTTGGACAGCCGCGATGCCGAGCCGTTGACGCGCACGTCAATCAACTTGCATCCCGCTGACGCCGTTTTGCCTTGGATTATGATTTTGTCGGCGGTAACCTCAACGTTGGTCACAGCCGAAGGATATTGAGTGCTCAGATAGCGTGCAATGGCATTGGCTTCGGCGTTGCGCTCGGTGGTGCTAATAGTGTGCTGACCGTTGATGCCGAGATAGCGAATCTTGATAGTCACACCGCTCTTGTTGCCGAAGTCCATACGCAAATAGTTGCCCGAACTGCCCCAGCCGAACGACTTCTTCGGCGCTGCAATGTTGACCGACGCCGTGGTCCACGCCGAGGTCTTCGTGAGCAAGTTGCTGACGTGTACCGAGCGATCTTCAGTTTCCGGCGAGCCGAAAAACAGCTGTATGTCGCTGATGTCTTCGCTCGCTTGGTATTGAAATTCCAACCGCGCTTCGGCGATGCCAAGAGTCGCCGACAAGGCGTTGCACGAAATGTGCGGGTCCGTTCCTGTTGTGGTTATCGTATAAATGCCGTCGGCATAGCTGACGTTCAAATCGTTCTTCGTACTCGTATTGAACGACAATCCCGTATCGGCAAAAGCCATCAAAGTAATGGCACAAGAAATTAAGGTAGTGAGTTTTCTTTTCATAATCTTTTCAAACTTAGACGATTATCATAACTTGCAAATGTATAAATTTTTTAAAACAAAACCAAATAAATATCAAAATAATCAAAAAATAATCGGCAAAAGCCAAACTTTAGGCAAACCGCTGAAGGTGACTGCAGGAGACAGATTCTATATAATCGGTTTTTGTATGATTTGAGCGACTTCTCTATTAATTTGTGTGGACAATATATTGAATTTGTCTGTCTTGTTTATAATAAATTCAGTTTTTTAATGTGTATTAATTTAATGGCTATTACATTACGAAGCATTTTTTGCTTTTGCTCACAATTTACTGTAACTTTGCAATATTAATCGGAATTATGAAATCGAAGAACGACAAGTTTAGTTGGGCGGCGAGGGGCAGGAGTTTTCGCTATGCGGCGAAAGGCATCGCCGGGCTGTTTCGCGAGGAGCATAACGCGCGGATTCACGCGGTGGCTGCCGTTGTGGCTGTCGGCTTGGGCTGTTGGCTCGACTTGAGTGCCGGCGAATGGTGCGCCGTTGTGCTGTGTATCGGCGCTGTCATCGCTGCCGAAGCGGTCAACTCTGCCGTCGAGGCGCTTGCCGACCGCATTACCACCGACCGTGACCCGTTGATTGGCAA
Source organism: Candidatus Limisoma sp. (assembly GCA_051872175.1). GTDB lineage: Bacteria > Bacteroidota > Bacteroidia > Bacteroidales > Muribaculaceae > Limisoma. The sequence continues at coordinate 2,648 of JBJEDP010000265.1, read as the reverse complement.
GGCGAAAGATTTTGCCGCCGCTGCGGTGCTCATTACGGCTATTGCCGCCGCAACGGTCGGGTGTATCATTTTTTTACCTAAGCTATTTAACCTGATATGAGATTTTTATCATTAATATTAATTGCTGTCTTTGCGTTGTCGGCATCCGCGCAGACGACGTCGGAGTTGAGCGACTCACGCAAGGCGGTGAAGACGTCGGGCGACGTGCTGCTTGTGGCTATGCCGGTTGCTACGCTTACGGGAGTGCTTATAGAAAAGGATTGGACGGGATTGAAGCAAGCCGCATTTACGACGGCTACGACTCTCGGCGCAACATATTTGTTAAAATATACCGTCAAAAAGACGCGTCCCGACGGCAGCGACTGCCATTCGTTTCCGTCGGCGCATACGTCGATTCTATTTGCCAACGCAGGCTTTGTTGAACGTCGCTACGGGTGGAAACTCGGTGTGCCGGCTTTTGCCGTTGCCACTTACGTCGGGTGGAGCCGCACGTACGCGCGCAAGCACGATTGGTGGGACGTCGTGACCGGAGCTGCCATCGGCGCCGGAAGTGCTTATATCTTTACACGTCCGTGGTCGCGCAATCACAACCTAAGCATTGCTCCTGTGAGCGACGGCGAGCATTTCGGCTTGGTCGCTTCTTTCACTCTTTAACTAACTCATCATCTCATCCACTCATCCACTGCAATATGACTACTATACGACCCGCAACGCCTTCCGACATTCCGTTGATACGCTCGTTGGCTTTTCCCTCATTTCGCCACACCTATCGCTCGATTCTTTCTGCCGAGCAGCTCGACTATATGCTCGACATGATGTATGGCGAAGACAGCCTCCGCCGACAATTCGCCGACGGACATCATTATCTTTTGGCTTACGTCGACGGCGAAGCGGTGGGCTATGCGTCGTACAACCGTGAGGGCGAGCGGCTCTATCATCTGCAGAAACTCTATGTGTTGCCGACGCGCCAAGGTGACGGAATCGGCAAGCGCCTGTTCGAGGCTGTTTGCGCTGCCGTCGGCGAAGAGTGTCGCGGCGCGGCTATCGAACTCAACGTCAACCGCAACAATCCGGCATTGCATTTCTACGAGCGGATGGGCATGACGCGTCTTCGCTCGGGCGATTTCGACATCGGTAATGGTTTTTATATGAACGATTATATAATGGGTCTTCAATTATGATAGTTTACAACACGACATATCACGCGCACACGAGCGTCAACGATGAATTTCTCGACTGGCTTCGTCGCGAATACATTCCGGCGGCGACTCGCGACGGTCGTCTCACCGAGCCGCGGCTGACAGTGGTTCTCAACGCAGAAGCCGACGACGGCAGCAACTATTCATTACAGTTTCGCGCGCGTTCGCTCGACGCCTTGCGTGCGTGGTATGAATCGGTGGGCGACGACCTCGTTGTGGCTATGTCGCAGCGCTTCGGACACCGCGTTGCGGGATTTTCAACACTTTTAGAGGAGATGGAATTGTGATACGTAAAGAACTTGAATGGGATAAAATAATCATCGGCATCGACCCGGGAACGAACGTGATGGGCTACGGACTGCTGGGCGTCAAAGCCGGCAAGCCGAGTGCGATTGCAATGGGAGTGCTTGTGCTTAACAAGTTCGACGACCACTATCTGCGGCTTCGTCGCATCTGCGAGCGCATCACCGGCGTCATCGAGCAATATTTGCCCGACGAGATGGCTCTCGAAGCGCCTTTCTACGGCAAAAACGTGCAGTCGATGCTAAAGCTCGGACGTGCGCAAGGCGTGGCGATGGTCAGTGCGCTGATGCGCGACATCCCCATTGCCGAATACGCCCCTCTGCGCGTCAAGCAAGCCATTACCGGCAACGGCGGCGCCTCGAAGGAGCAGGTCGCCGAGATGCTTCGTCGCATTCTCAACATACCGCGCGAGATGATTGACCCGCACCTCGATGCAACCGATGCACTCGCCGTTGCGCTGTGTCATTTCTACGAGTCGCAGCGACCCAAGACTGCTCCGGCGTTTAAGTCGTGGAAAGATTTCGTGGCACGCAATCCGGATAAAGTAAAAAAATAGCGCCGGTTAGGAAATTATTTCCAGCCATTTTTAATGCCGTTAATCGGTTGAATTTAATTCTTTTGTGTTTGGAAAAGATAATAGTAGACAGTCTTACATATTTATTGATGAAACTCAATCGTATCGAAGAAGAGAAGGTGGTAGTTGAGCAGATGGTGCGTCTGTACTGCCGAAAGCGAGAAGGCAATGCCGAACTGTGTCCGAGCTGCAAGGAGTTGTTAGTCTATGCTCACAGTCGACTCTCGGCGTGCCGTTTCGGCGACCGAAAGCCTACGTGCAAGAAGTGCCCGATTCATTGCTATCGTCCGACGATGAAAGAGCGAATCCGCATGGTGATGCGCTGGTCCGGGCCGAGGATGATGCTCTACCATCCCATTGCCGCCGTCAAGCATCTGCTTCGCGAAACGATTTTATAAGTGATGAATAATGCAGGTTGATTTTTTGGGAGGGAAATAAGAGTGAAACTCCGTCACGTTTTGCAGAAGAAGCTGCGTGGCGACCATATGATTGTCGAATTTTGGAAATTTCTTTTAATAATCGAATAACTTGCGTATATTTGTAGACTAAAAGATGCTGAACGATGGAAGTTA
>JBJEDP010000264.1:0-3659 GCA_051872175.1 Candidatus Limisoma sp. | reverse complement strand
ATTTAAACATTATAAGTTAACAATCAAATACGGTGCAAAGATAAAAGTTAACCGAATGCCGCAAGCTCGAAGAGCTAGCATCTTGACATCATCGAATTACTCGTTCTACGCACGCCTAATCGCACCTAACGGCAAGCGTCCGAATGTCTTCAGTGACGGTCGAAAAAAAAGCACCCCGCACGCGATGTGCGGAGTGCTTTTCGTATTGTGAAGTGAAGTTGAATTATCTTACGACTTTACCTTGAGCAACAGTGCCGTCGGCGAGAGTTACGCGATAGAGGTAGATGCCGCGTTGCAAGCCGCTTACGCTGATTTCGTTAGCGAATTGTGCTTTAGCAACTTGTGCGCCGCTTGTGCTGTAGAGAGCTACAGAAGCCACTTGTTGCGGTGCGGTAACGACCATTACGCTGCCGTTGCAACGAACGCTTACGTTGCCGGTTGCCGAGATGTTGCTTACGCCGCCGTAGATGTCGGTAACGTCGGTAACTGTGCACGACTTGCCGGTGAACTCGTTGAGAACGAAATAGCGAGTGCCTTCAACGTCGTTGATGTCGACTGTTTGGTCGGTGCCGTTGTTGAAGATGATGTTCACGACGTCGCATTCTTGCGGTGTGGTCCACTTATACCAAGTGATGTCGTGTTCAACAACTGTCGAGCTTGACATGTCCTTACCGGGCCATATGCCGAGAAGATCGGCTGATTCGTAATCGCTGCTCCATGCATAGAAGTTAACAACCAACCATTCTGTCGGCTTCTTGAGGTAGATGGTTACGGGCAGATATTCTGTCTTATAAGTAGCCGATTTGATTGTCGAAACGACTTCCGAACCGTTTACAACAACTGCCTTAACAGTGGTTTTCTTGTCGATGTGGAGCGAGTAGCCCGAAGCAACGAGTGTACCGTTGGTTGCCGAAGGAGTTGTGCCGTCGGTAGTGTACGAAATCTTAGCGCCTTCGGGAGCGTTTTCTGCAGTAAGAACTACGTCAACGCCGCCGAGGTAAAGACCTGATTCTTTCGAAAGCGTAACTGTAGGACGTACGGTGTCGAGTGTCTTGATGGGCACTTTTGTCCAGATTGTGTAAGAGCCGCTCGATGCCACTTTGTCGGCATCGGTATAGCCTGTGGGAGAGTATGTGCCGCGACCGATTTTGACGATAAGTTCGCCGTTAGTACCGGTCACTTTTGCTACGTACTGGGTGGTAGTGGTGTTGAGCACTTCTACAACACTTTGGTTGGTGATGCCCACCGACTTACGGATAGCGATGAGTTTCTTGATGATGTCTTTGTTTTCGAGCCAGTGCTTCATAAACACGCAAGGAGTACCCGGGCAGCAGAGCAAGTAAGCGTTAGCTGTTGCAACGTCGCCGGTAAACTTGGTAGATTCGCGATATGTGTCGTGGTTGTCGATAAACGTCACAGCGTAGCGTTGGTAAGTGTCCATGTGGATAAGACCTGCCGGTTGGTTGAGCGTACCGTTACGCTTCCAAACGAGCTTGCTGAAGTCCATAGCGGAGAACGCTGCGTTGAGTTGCCATTTAAACTCGAAGTCGAAAGCCGCCGACGTTCTGCCGGTGTTTTCAATCCAGTTTGTTATGTTGTCGTAGCTGTCCCAGTATTCGCCAACCGAGAAACTTGCCTTAGCCGATTCGTTATAGATTTTGATGTATTGAGCGCCGAAACCTTTCACCATATCGTAACGGAAGCCGATGTAGCCGAGGTCGTTAGTCAAGAAGTCGAGGTAAGCCTTGATGCCTTCTTGCACCTTTGCGTTGGTGTGGTCGAGGTCGCGGCATCCGTCGAAGTTGTCGCCCGTATCGTATGCACCGGTCGGCTTTTCTTCGCCGTCTATCAATGCAACTTCGTCATTGCAGCAGATAGCCCAAGGACCCCATTCGTAGGTCACGCCTTTGTAAGTTTCGGTGGGGAAGTCGGTCCATGTCGACACACCGTTGCGGTGGTTAACGACAACGTCTTCGATGATACCGGTTCCAAACGATTTGAATGTTTTAATCATTTCGCGGAGTTCTGTCTCCGTACCAAACGACGAATTGTGGTTTGTGAACCAATAAACAGGATTGTAACCCATACTTGGGTTTGTGCTACACTTACCACTATTCGGCACCCAGATGAGGTCGAAATAGTCGGAAAGTTCACCCGCATCTTCAGCGAGTTTTGACCATTGGGTGTCTTCGTATGCATCCCATGAGAATCCCTGAAGCATCACGCCGGGATAGTTCGCCGGCCAGGCGTATTCGCCTTCCGCATTTGCCCGTGGTGAGCCAAGAAGCAACAGCGTCGCAGCCGTAAACAACAAACTAATAAATCCAAATTTTTTCATAGTTAAATAAATAGGTAGAAATTTTTGCAAATTTACTAACAATCTTTAGCAATTCAAAATATTACGACGGTTTATTGCTAACAAATCCACTCGTACAGCGGAATTTTGCACTCGACAAGCGATATATTGCCTGCAACGGGAGTCGATTTGCGAAATTTTGTGTACTTTTGCCGCAAATGTGCAAAAATGAGCAAACTTCTTAGCGACGAAAGCATACAACTTGTCAGCCGTGGCAATTGCTTCGGCTTTATTCGCTATGTGCTTGCTATTGATGTCATTGTTGCTCACTTTTTTACGCTGCTCAGCCCCGACATCGGCTTTTGGCACTACAACGGCTACCGCTTTCCCGAGGCGGGATTCTTCGTGCTGAGCGGCTTTCTTGTGTTTTTGAGCTACCACTTGTCGCCAAATCTGAAGGTCTATTTCGAAAAGCGTGCGCGACGGCTCGTGCCTGCCTACGTGACGGTCATACTGTTGTCCGTGCTGCTCGGCGCCTTCATTACGACGCTTTCGGCGGGCGAATATTTCGGCTCGGCTCACTTCCGGAAATACTTTTTCGCCAACATTACGCTGATGAATTTCGTAGAACCGACGCTGCCCGGCGTGTTTACCGACAACATCGAGGCGGCTGTCAACGGCTCGCTATGGACCATCAAAGCTGAGGTTTTGCTCTACTTCACCGTGCCGGTCGTCTACGTACTAGCGCGACGTTTCGGCAAGACTCGGGTGCTCGTGACGATGTTTGCGCTTCTCGCCGCCGGCTTCCTGGGATGCTTATACCTGCACCACATAACCGGAAACAAAGCTGTCAGCATGTTGGCACACAAGGTGTTGCAGCCATTCGGTTATTTCTACGCCGGAACTGCCATTTTGCTCTATCTTGAAAAGTTTTTGCGCAACCTATGGTGGCTGTTGGCGGTTGCGGTGGTATTGTTTATGCTCCGGTCGACGTCGGCGGTGCTACTCGAATTAGCCCCGTTCTCACTCGCCGTAATCATCGGCGCAGTCGGCATGAAATGCAAGTGGCTCAACCGATTGGGTCGCCATAACAACATAACGTTCGGCATGTATCTTTACCATTTTCCGATAATTCAGGTTGTCGGCATGTGCGGACTGCAACACGTCAGCCTTGCGCTGTCGATGGTCGTGGTTTTTGCCGTAACGATAGGCCTTTCGCTCCTGTCGTGGTTCTTGCTCGAAAAGCCAATCATCGAGCACAAACGGCTGTTTGAGCCACTACGACGGGCGGCTGTGGTGAAGAAATCGGGCGAAAAATAGTGCTCCGGCAAGAAAGAGCGACACCGTAAACGAGAGAAAAACA